>CAZTNL010000504.1:0-3051 GCA_964614885.1 uncultured Calditrichaceae bacterium
CCTCCAGAACATCCATGTTGGCGTCGCTATCCACGTAATTATCGACCATAGTTGCAGACATCTAAAATACATCCTTCAGTTGTTCTGAGACAATAACGGTGATTTCGAGCCGCCAACAGGTGCTTCCTGCCGTCGCCAACGGTTTCGGCGAGCATCTGCCCTTTCGAATATTGCCAAATTTTAGCAAACATTATGCCACTAGGGTTTTACGGCCTAACATACTTTCTCACCTGGATACGCAAGCTCCTTTTCCGGGCGAAACCATTTACTATCTACATCTATTTATTAATACTTTGCGACTTATTCCGCAATGGTTACGGAAAAAATAACCGAAAAAAGAGATGATTCCTTCCGAAGCGAAAATAAGTGTGGAATATGGTGGGTTTTCGTACAATGGTTTATTTTGGAACAGGCGTCCGGGACCCGGCCAGTGCTGAAGGACCGACCGGCAGTTCCGCGAGATCGCGATCATCGAGCAAATGACGTTCGCGCAGAAAATCGAGGAGACGGCGCGTTCGCGGCATTGGAAACCCGGCGCTTTTCAGAATTTCCTTTTCCCGCCACAGCGTCTGGACGTCACCGTCGAAGTGAATCGCGCCCTCCTTCAGAATGGCGACACGGCTGCACATCTCCGAGACAAGCTCCAGATCGTGTGAAATGAGAACCACTGTCTTTCCGGAATGATGGAACTCCCGCAGAAAACGCTTGACCGAATCCCTGCCATTGCGATCGAGGGCAACGGTCGGTTCGTCCAGGGCCAGGCAGTCCGGGGCCATCGCGAGAACGCCAGCCAGCGCGACGCGACGCTTTTCGCCGCCACTCAGTTGCCAGGGCGGGCGTTCGCTGTAGGTGTCCGCGTCCAGGCCTATGCTGGCGAGCGACTCGGCGACTCTGCGCGCGATGCTTTGTTCATCGAGCTTCATATTTCGTGGACCGAAGGCGACGTCCTTGAAAACCGTTTCAGCGAACAGTTGCCGCTCGGGAAACTGGAACACCAGTCCTATCCGGCGTCGCAAACGGCTCAGAGAAAACCCTTTGGCGTGAATATCCTCTCCATCCGCCAGCACGCGGCCGGCATCGGGGCACAGAAGACCGGTAAAGTGCTGCATGAGGGTTGTTTTGCCGGAACCAGACAAGCCGATGATCGCAAGAAAGTCACCCTGCGCAATGTTCAGGCTAATGTTCTTCAGGACCGGTTCTGCGCTGCTGGCAGGACTTTTATAGCGGAAAGTTACCCTGTCGAGTGTGATGTTCAAGAGCGGTCCGGGGCTTGCGGCTGGAAGGTGTGCCCGAGCGCGGAATCGATGCAAAGGTCGTCGACATTGAGTTTCTTAAGCTGTGCCAGGTGCTCTGCCTCGCGGATGGCGTAGTGATCGGTCATGCCGGCGATGTAGTCGCAGATAGCGCGCATGAAGGCGGGTGATTCGTCGCGCGCCGGCTTCGGATCGGGCGCTAGCGCTTCTGGCAACAGATCCGGGTCGTGAGAATAGGCGTCGAACAACCGCGAGAGCAGCTTTTCGCCGAGATCATCCGACCAATGCATCCGGGAGAAGTGGATGATTTTTTTGTAAATGAACGCGTTGAGCTGTTTCTGCAACGGGTCGGCTTCCGGGCTGAAGCGGACAAGTTCCCAGTCGAAGTCGCAGGTGCGTCCGGTTGTGGAAATAAACTCGCCGATGTTTTCTGCGGTGAACCGTATCACGTCGTTCATGAGGAAATTGATGAGGCCACGCACCAGAAACCCGGCGTACAGAACCGGGTCGGAGAGGCAGGGAAAACCTGCTCCCGATTCTTTCTCGACGACCTGAACAATGTCGAGGGTGCGGACGGCGTCGAGGTCGACGAGGCCGGCGCGGATGCCGTCTTCCAGATCGTGTGTGCGCTGCGCGATTTCATCGCAGATGGCGACGACCTGCCCTTCCAGCGTTGAGGCGGAATCCCGTTCGAAATGGAGACCCTTCGTGTCGAAGTCGGGGTAGCTGAACTGGCCGCGTTTCAGGCGCGTGTGTTTCAGCAGCCCTTCGCGCACGGCGGCGGTCAGATTGAGTCCGGGGAAATCGTATTTGTGTTCCAGAATATCGACGACGCGCACACTTTGGTAATTGTGCTTGAAGCCGCCCGCATTGACCGGCCCATGTCCGGCCAGGGATTGTTTGCCCGACATGATTCCGTTCAAAATGACCTCGCCGAGATGTCCGAACGGCGTGTGCCCCAGGTCGTGACCGAGAGCGATGGCTTCGACAAGGTTCTCGTTGAGCGCCAGCACGCTGGCCATGGTTCGGGATAACTGCGCTACCTCGAGAGTATGCGTAATCCGCGTCCGATAGTGGTCGCTCTCGGAGGTAAGGAAAACCTGGCGCTTGTGTTTCAGGCGGCGGAAGGCCCGTGAGTGAATGATACGGTCGCGGTCGCGCTGAAAGCTCGTTCGGTACGGATGTTCGGCTTCCTGGTAGCGCCGGGTGGCGTGCGCACCGATACTCTTGGCCGCGTAAGGGGCCAGCGTTTTCTCTTCGAGCTCCTGCAGCTCAGGGCGGGTTCGGATTCTAATCGGTTCCGGCATTTTTACGTGAATGAATCGCCATGCTATTTCACCCCTACGGGGTTGGTTATTGCAAAACGTTGCGTGGTTTTGCTAGCGAACCCCGTCAGGGGTGGAATATTTATAGGAAAATTCGATAAGCCTAAAACCCCGTAGGGGTGAAATATTGTTGCTGCGTAAAATCAAACCTGCACCCTCCGGAATCAATTGCTTGCCCGGAGATTCTATTCGTGAAAAACCTCGGCCTCGAAGACCATCAGGTTTAGATTTTGAATTTGCCACGCGTTCGAAGCGAGGCCTGCTTTTATACACAAGCGCTTCAAAAAGGTTTCCCGGTCCCAACGGTTGCGTTCGGCCACCTGTGGCAGCAAGACGGCGCGGGCACCCTGATGATCCAGAATGAGCCCGTGTTTGGCGACTTCGATTTCTGCGTGAGAAAAAATGCGCCTAGGCGGCGAGATGACCGAAATTTCGATGCGGATTTTCGGCAGCTCAGCGCAGGTTACGGGGGG
>CAZTNL010000505.1:0-3048 GCA_964614885.1 uncultured Calditrichaceae bacterium
CATCCGCTGCGGTCGGAAACGAAGTACAACCGCCCGTCCGGAGACCATTGCGGTTGGAAAATAGACTCGTTTGTACCGCCTGCTACTCGCCGCTGGTTCCCGAGCTTTCCGTCAGTGCCCACGTACGCCTGCCACAACTCGGTGCCATCCCACGGCATGTTCGGGTGATTCCAGGTGAGCCAGGCCAGCCGCTGCCCGTCCGGGCTCAGGACGGGATTCGAATAGAAATCGTTGCCGGAAACAAGCACTTCTGTTTTGCCGTCGCCGTCCAGCGAAACAGCCGCCAGGTAGTTTTGCGCTTCTTTGCCCGCGTCCGTGTGATCTTCCACCACGACGATCAACCGGTTGTTAGCGCTATCGAAGACTGCATCGGCGAAACGGAGGTTGGACGCCGCGGAAAGTGGCTGTGGCTGGCTCCCTGCCCGCGTCTGCCGGTAGAGGCGCTGGTCGGCATCGTTGGCAAAGAATATCTGGCCTCGGTGAACGAGGTAGGCGCCCCCGCCGTATTCGTGGGCTCTTGTTCTCGCGTTAAATCCTGCCGGCGTCGCGTCCTCTACGGTGCCGTCCGCAGCTCGCTTTACAATCACGTTTCTGCCCCCTTCGGCGGGGCGCATTTCAATCCAATATGTGTCGTCTCCATCGACTCTAAGGTCGCTGAGTTTCACGGCCTCAGCGACGATGAGGTCGGACGTGATCGGCGATTTCCAGGAGCCGTAAGGCTTGATTGAGAGGCAGGCCATGCTAAACGGTCCTTAGTTTGTTTGCCATAAGGTTCATTTTCGGCTGTATTCTTACACCGAAATGCCGTATATTGTTGTTTCAAATTCGCGAACCCGCACGACCGCCGGACATCCTTTTTGCGGTCCTGGGCCACTGCGGCGAACCGCGCCGTGGCAGCGTTAATATATCAATATTCAAAGGCCGGGTCAAGAGCTATCCTGAATTAATGATGGTTTCCCCGCCGATGCCGTTCGAAAATGCATCTGGGCCTTGCGGTCGGGCGCCCGAGCCAACGCCGGATACGATAGGAGCGACGATGAGTAAGAAGCGTTTCACCACCGCCTGCCCGATGGATTGTCCCGACGCATGCAGTTTGAGTGTCGATGTTGAAAACGATCGGATTGTCGCAATCGGAGCATCCGATCTCAATCCCACGACTCAGGGATTCATTTGCAGCAAGATTTCCAGATTTGCGCGGCGAGTCTATTCGGATGACCGTATTCTTACACCGCTTGAGCGCACCGGTAAAAAAGGCGAGGGCAGGTTTCGCCCCATCAGTTGGGAACGCGCCGCCGACCTCATTTGCGACCGATTCCGGCAAATCCAGCAGGAAGCGGGCGGTGAGGCCATCCTGCCATATTACTACGGTGGGTCAAACGGGCTTCTGGCGCAGGAAACCGCGGATAAGGCGTTTTTCGCGAAACTCGGCGCCTCCAGGTTGGACCTTACCGTCTGCGCCGCGCCAACCACCGCTGCGGCACAGAGCATGTACGGAAAGATGCCCGGCGTTGCTTTTGAAGACTACCCGCACGCAAAGCTGATCGTCGTCTGGGGAGCAAACCCGAAGGTGTCCAATATTCACCTGGTGCCTTACCTTCGCCGGGCGAAGTCGTCCGGGGCCAAGCTCGTGGTGCTCGACCCGATTCGAAATTTTTCCGGGAGTGAGGTCGATCTGCATTTGCCCGTATACCCCGGCACGGACCTTGTCGTGGCCTTGGCCCTGGTTAACATCTGGCAGAAACGCAATTTAATTAACGCTGATTTCGTTGCTGCGCACACCCGGAGCGCGGAGTCGATTCTCAGCGCTTCCAGGGAATGGCCGGTCGAACGCGCCGCCAAAATCGCCCGCGTCGACGCGGAGCAGATTAAAAAGCTCGCCGGAATGTACGCCTTTCACGATCCCGCTCTCATCCGCATTGGCTGGGGGTTGGAGCGTAACCGAAACGGGGGAAAGGCGGCCGCTGCAATCCTTGCGCTGCCGGCCCTTCTCGGAAAATTCGGCCGGCGAGGTGCCGGATACACGCTCAGTAACAGCGTAGCCTATCGTGTCGATGGCCGCCGGCGAGTGGACAGTCCGCCCTGGAATACACGCGTCTTGAACATGACCCGGCTGGGGCGTTTGTTGCTCGAAGAAAAGGATCCGGCCATCCAGGGCCTTTTCGTGTACAACGCGAACCCCGTGGCAACCGTCCCCAACCAGATGGCGATTGTCCGTGGATTGCAGCGCGACGACCTGTTCACGGTCGTTTCGGAGCAAGTCATGACAGATACCGCCATGTTTGCCGATGTGATTCTGCCGGCAACGACTTTTGTTGAGCAGGAGGAAATCCGGAACGGCTACGGCTCGTACGCGACGCAGTATCTTCAGCCTGTTGTTTCGCCTCTCGGTGAGGCCAAGCCGAATGAGGCCATGTTTGCCTTTCTGGGGCGCAGGATGGGATGGGAGGATGCCGCTTTTCAGGAATGCACAGAAGACTATCTGCAACGCGCCGCCGGCGCTATTACCGGACTTGGATCCGATGTTTCGCTCGAGTTCTTGCGCGCCAACCAGATCCAGTTTTTTGAGGGGAGGCAACAGACTCCCATTCAGTTCAAGGATGTCTTCCCGCGGACTCCGGACGAAAAAATAAATCTTGCACCCGGGGACTTCGGAGCCGGCTTATACGATTACACGGCGTTGCCTGAATCCGATTTTCCGCTGGCGCTGATTTCGCCGGCGAGTAACAAACTGACGAACAGCACGCTCGGCGAGTTCAATATGCCTGAGCTGATATTGAGCATGAATCCAACCGATGCCCTGGCCCGAAAGTTGGAAGCCGGCAGTCGCGTACGCGTCTCCAACGGTTCCGGCGAAGTTGTGGCCAGGCTCCGCATCGAACCCCGGCTGCGCCCCGGCGTGGTCATGTTGCCGAAGGGCGCCTGGCGCAAGTCTTCGCAAAACGGCTGGACTGCGACTGCCCTGGCCCCGGACACTATCAGCCCGATCGGGCAGGGCGCCTGTTTCAACGATGCGCGCGTCGAGGTCCGCGCGGCTGAAACTCCCTGACC
>CAZTNL010000506.1:0-3048 GCA_964614885.1 uncultured Calditrichaceae bacterium
TTCCACTTGTTTTCACCAATCTGATACGAGCGGCTTGCGTCTGCCAGTTTTTTAAGAATTTCTTTGCTTTCTTGAAAATTCATCTACTTCAATAATTTACGATTCACAAAAGGTCCCGGCGCGTTAAACCGGCAACAACATCCGCTGCCGCGCCGGCATAACTCTCAGGCTGCTACCTCGTCTCCACAGTGGCCGCGAGGATTTCACCCATCGTAGTCAGACCCGCTCTAATACGCTCCTTGCCCGACTCTTGCAGCGACAGCATGCCGTGTTGCTCGGCAATGTTTCGAATAGTCTCCTCGTCAACGTCATCCTTTGAAGCCAGAACTTCTCTTTTTATGTCGTGAGTAAAGGGCAACGCCTCGCTGATAGCGACGCGCCCCTTGTATCCCTCGTAGCATTCCTCGCAGCCGCCCGGTTCGAAAAATGTGGTGCTCTCGATTTCTTCCGTCGTAAAGCGCAGGCGCATGAGCCGGTTTGGATCCGGCTCATCCATCGGGCGCTTGCAGTGGTCGCAGAGCTTGCGCACCAGACGCTGCGCCATGATAAGGTTGATGGCATTCGCGATCAGGAATGGTTCGACGCCGAGCATATAGAGTCGTGAAACAGCGCTCGGAGCGTCGTTGGTGTGCAGCGTGGAAAATGTCAGGTGTCCGGTGTTGGCAAGCGAGATTGCTATTTCCGACGATTTCAGATCGCGCATCTCGCCAACCATGACGATGTCCGGATCGTGCCGCAGAATCGAGCGCAGCGCCGAGTCGAAGTTCAGCTTCGGGCTCAGCTTTATTTGGCGCGCGCCGGGAATCAAGTACTCGACCGGTTCCTCTACCGTGAGCACATTCTTGCTGGGATCCATAACATGGCTCAGGGCCGCCACCAGGGTTGTGCTCTTGCCGCTGCCGGTCGGACCGGTCAGAATGACCATGCCGTTCGGCTGCTCGATGGCGTGTTGGAAGTCGCTTAGCGCCTGCTCCTGCAACCCGATTTTGCTCAGATCGGTAATGACTTTGCGATCGTCGAGAATCCGGATGACCACGCTTTCGAACTTGCGGTCGAACTCGATGCCTACAATCGGAATGACGGACACGCGGAAGCGAATGTAGTAACCGTCGATTTTGCGCTGAATGTATCCGTCCTGCGCCACGGCCCGGTCGAAACGATCGATATTGATGGAGCGGTCTTTAACCACGGCGATAATCGCTTCGGGCTTTATTTCCGACTGCGAATACCAGTGCACCAGCTTGCCGTCGATACGGAAAAAAATGTCGGTGACGTTGCTGGCTTTGGGAATTACGTGGACATCGCTGGCGCCGCGGCGCACGGCTTCAACCAACATGCCTTCCACGAGATTGACCAGCCGGCTTTTGTTAATTTCAGCGTCGAGCGCGTCTTCATCGACTTGCTTCGTCTGATCTTCAAAGACCTCGACTTCCTGCGCTTCCTCAAAAATTTGTTGCAGGAACTCGTTGTTTGAATAGAAGATTTCATGAATCAAATTTTCGATATCGTCCGCGGGAGCATAGGCGATGTCGAAGTCCGCGATGTCGAGCTTTCTGGCGAGGGCGTGAACCTCCTGGTTGGTCGGGTCGCCCGTTACGAGCACCAGGACGTTGCGTTTGTAATCGTGCCATTTGAACGGCAGTATCTTGTTGCTGAGCAACTCGTTGGAAACATCATCGCTCATGGTGTAGACGGTGTTCTTGATGAAATCGATTCGGGCCCGGTCTTCGACGGCATTTTTCAGATCGATGATCTGAAAACCGTAGAGCCTGGACATCTCCACGAAGATGGCGTGGCGTTCGACGTTGAGGTCGTCGATAAGGATGTCGATGAGCTTTCTTTTTGAATTCCTCGGTTCCCGGCTTTGTATTTCCGAGGCGCGCTGCAACTGCTCTTCGCTGACAATGTTTTTGTCGATCAGTGTTTGCGACAGCCGACCCAATCCGGCGGCCTTGGGTTGCAGGTTGATTTCGGCGGTAATGGTTGCTTTTTCTTCGCGGTGATTCATAGGTTATTATCGTTCTCTTATCGTGATAGTGGAGAGGGTGGGCTGACGAATCCAATTTCGGAAGAGACGATGGTCAGGGCCACGATCATGATGGTGATGATGACCGAGACAAAAACGTTGACCATATCGACCAACCGGCTCATCTTGTGCTTGTTCTCCTTTTCGTAGTAATTGGCAAGCTGCATGGCGTTTTCGCGCAACGTTCCCGACTCTTCGCCCGACCTGAGCCGTCGAATGGCCGTGAGCGTGAAACAGTTGGCGCGGCTGAGGCATTCGACGAAACTCCGTCCTTCCCGCAGCATCTGCGGAATGACCAGCGCCGTTATCTGTTTTTCAATATACTTGTTACGACACGATTCCGCAGCAATTCGGATGGCGGTAATATTTTCACCCGAGCTGCTGTAGAGCGAATAAAATACGCGACAAAAGATCTCGATGCTGGTTTTGTGCAGAACCGAGCCGATCAGCGGCACCTTGATTAAGGCCCGGTCGAAAAAATATCTGCCTTTGTCGGTGCGGATCCACTGCCAGAAAATGACCGCGGGAATGCCGATGAGAGCGACAATGAGCAGCCAGTAGTCTTGCAGGAAATTGCTAAGATCCAGGGTTGCCTTGGTCATGGGCGGAATTTTAATTTTGTGTTTAATCAGCAAGTCCGTCATCTTCGGGAAAATGTAGGCCACATAAAAGAACATGGCGCCGATCATGGCGACGGTGACCACCGCCGGCATCACCAGCACCGAGCGCAGGTTGGCGCGGAATTCCTCTTCCCGTTCCAGAAATTTGGCGGTGCTCTCGTAGATTTCTGTCATGTTGCCGCTGGTGGAGGCGACCGCGAGCATGTGCGCGGCAAAGCGGCCGAGCACATCCTCGTGTTTGCTGTAGACAGAGTGGCCTTCGTTGCCGGCCTTCAGATCTTTCTGAATATCAAGGATTGTCTCACGCAGGCGCTTGTTGTCGGTGTCTGCGCCGACCAGCGTCAGGATTTCATCGTACGGAAATTTTTCGCGCAGCAGGTCGGCGCAAATTCGCACAAAGAG
>CAZTNL010000507.1:0-3047 GCA_964614885.1 uncultured Calditrichaceae bacterium
CAGGCTGGGAGGTCGTGGGATTCGGCCATCCGCGCTGGACGCGGGCGTCCGCGGTGGCTCTTGGGCTTGTGCGCGACGGAACTTCGGCGGCCAGCAGAGACTATTTTATCGTAGACATACCTGCGCTCTATCTGTGTTTTATCGGATGGATCGATGGTGATGTCGTCCAACTGGCGCCCGTGAAAGATGACTTCTCGCTTCAGGACCCACAGAGCCCCGCACGCCAGGCATTGAGTTCTCTTTACGAGATATCCGTGCTGCCATTCGATGGGACGCTGATGCAGGCGCTGCAGAACCTTGCGCTCCTCTATGAGGATGAGCTGTCGGATGTCATGTAACGGAACCCATTAAAAACGAGAGGTTGAGATGATCAAGAAAACCAGCGCCTTGCTCCTGCTGATTGTTCTGCCGATGGGCATGGCTTCCGGCCCGTCACCCGCCGATGCCGATAAAGTTCTCGACGTGCCGCTTCGACGGCAGGAGACCCGCATGTGGTGCTGGGCGGCCAGTTTACAAATGATTCTTGGGCTTTGGGGGCAGCAGGTGAGTCAGTGCGAGCAGGTGGACGCGAGACTAAACCGGACGGATTGCTGCGGTCCGCCCGCGTCGCAAGTGTGCGTCCGTGGTGGCTGGCCGAATTTTGCGCCGTATGGCTACCTGAGCGACCAGCGGAACGCGCCGCTTTCGTGGAAGCAGCTCAAACGCGAACTCGACAGCGGCCGCCCGGTGGCTTTTTCCTGGGCCTGGAAAAAGGGCGGCGGTCACATGATGGTCGCGGTCGGCTACAAGGAACCCAACTGGGTCTATGTCAACGATCCGTTTGTGCCGGACGCGAATGCAGCCGGCAACGAAAGCGATTACGTGGCCATGACATACGAGAAATTTGTCAGCAGCGCCAAACACACGCATTTGCGTGATTACTTCAATATCAGGATTAAGCCCGAAAATGCTCTGACCGGAACGGGAGGCCGTTTGCCAGACATCGCTTCGACCGGTGGAAGCGTTGGCGGCCCGAGTCCGGAAACGGAGGCGCTGCCGGACACCAGGCCTCGCCCGGTCAATGGTTTTAGCGCCATCGTGCGGGCGCTAAAATATCCGCGGGATTCAGCGCTGAGCGGTTTTAGAGGGCAGGTGACCGTCAAGGTGCTTGTAGAGAAGAACGGAGAAGTGGCCGCAGCTAAGGTTTCGCGGTCCTCCGGGCGTGTCGCGCTTGATGAGGCGGCGATGACAGCGGCGCGGGCGGTAAAATGGCGCCCCGGCACTAAAAATGGCGGAGCGGTGCGGTCGTGGGCCGAAGTGCCGATGAGTCTGAACATCCAGTAGCTGCTGGTGAAACCGCTCCTAACCCCGGAAAGGACAATCATGCGAACACACATTCTCTCGATTTTACTTGCAGGCAGCCTTGTTGTCCTGGCCTGTGGCGGCAATCCCTCCGCCGACGAAGCCGCTGAGGACGCGTTGCGTAGTCTGCGCAACCTGGCAACGGAACAAACTTACCGCAAACTTGGGTTCGAATCGCTGCGGGAACTCGACCGCATGACCCTTGGCGCGGCGATGCCGGTTTATTTCGTCGGCCTCAGGGATTTGCGGAATTATCGTCCCGGCGCGCTCCCGGGGGAACTGCTCGCGGATGTGCGGGAGCGGCTCTATCCAATCCTGGTCGGCGGCAAGGTGCGCGCGGCCCTGGGCATGTCTATGGAAGGAAAAAGTTGGCAGGCGAACAGTTTTGGCCAGCCGAGGCTGGCGCGCAGTCTCGAACGTGTCCGTTCGCAGCTCCTGGCTTCAGCAGCCCACGAACCGTCCGATTACTTCGTCGTGGAAATACCCGCCTTGTATCTGGTGTTTGTCGGGCGTCGTGAGGGCGGCCGCCTGTTTCTGACCCACGTGCAAAACGAAACAGACCTCGACTTCAAAGCCGGGGAAACCGAGTTGGGCGAAGAGCTGGTCGCGAAGCTGGCCGAAGTGGCCCGCCGCTCCAGCAGCGCGCTTGCCGGGGCGGAGTAGGAGAAAAGAACGCGCACGAATTACCTGGGATGCCTGCTCCCAAAGACTTACCCTGAGCTTTGCGCCGTGTTGTAGCGCGCCTCCAGGCGGCGATTCGGTTTGGTCGCGTGAAAGAGTTCAGCAGGTGAAAATAAACCGTTGTGCCCCTCCTATCCGAGGCCGAAAGGCGTAATTCCGCCCGCGCATTCCAGTCTCTGAATTCTCCGGGGAATATCCATAAACAATTTGGTATTGCATTTGTTGACGCAATTGGCCATATTGATTTTTCGAAATCGAACCAGAGCTGAGCAGGTTGTCCTTTCCGCGTGGCTGGTCTCGCGGTTTGCGAGGCGGTTGTTTGCTGACCCCGGCGCTTTTTTACGGCAAACCCGCCTGCGCGGCTCGTGTGTCGATTTCAAATGATTGGATGTAATTTAACTTCCGGATGAAGTGAAAACAAGCAATGCGATTTCGTTATTCTGAGTGGCGGGAAGGCCGGGAAAAAAGCGAGCTTACGTTTGATGAGCTTATGAAGCTTTTCAACGAGCTCCTGTTGCATACAAACGGCAACGTGAGCGAGGCGCTGCACTGGATGACGCAGTTGGATCGGGAGCACAAACTCTTCGATAATGGCAAAGGCGTCGGTTTCGATGAATTTTTGGAATGGCTGAAAAGGGAAGGGTATGTCGAGGAGTACAATGATATTTTGTCGCTGACGCACAAGGGGTCGCGTCGCATCCGCCAGGACGTTCTCAAGGAAGTGTTTACCTCTTTGCGCAAGCGTTCTTTCGGCGAACACGAGTCGCCTCATTCCGGAAAGGGCATCGAGCGGCTGAGCGAAACCAAGCCCTACCAGTTCGGCGATCCGGCGACGAACATCGATTTTTCCAGCAGCATCAACAATGCGATCAAGCGTGACGGGCTGGATAAGTTTACGCTGCGGGAAGAGGATTTCGAGGTGTACGAAACCGAGCACATGACCGCCTGCGCCACCGTGCTTGCCCTCGATATCAGTCACAGCATGATTCTCTATGGAGAAGACCGGATCACTCCGGCCAAGAAAG
>CAZTNL010000508.1:0-3044 GCA_964614885.1 uncultured Calditrichaceae bacterium
GGAACTGTTCTGGCAGCTATTCGCCGGGTTTACGGAGTTGCTGACCTCGGGAGATCGCGGGGAAGTTCTCCGAAGCAAGGAAATGCCGGGCGCGGTGTGGTTTCCTGGCCTTAAGTTGAATTACACTGAGAATCTTCTGGCCCGGCCCTTCGAGGGGACCGCGATCGATTTCGTTGTAGAGTCGCCTGTCGCCGCGGAAGGCTACGAGCAGCAATATAGCTTCGGGCAATTACGCATTTTAGTCGGAAGATGCAGCGAAAGTCTGCGGCGCGCGGGCATCAAGAAAGGCGATAGGGTAGCGGGGTACATCGCAAATGTTCCCGAGGCGATCGTCGCCTGCCTGGCGTGTGCCAGCCTCGGCGCAGTCTGGAGCAGCGCCTCGCCCGATTTTGGCATCGAGGCCCTTTGCGCCCGCCTGCAACAGGTCGAACCGAAGCTGCTTTTTGCCGGAACCCACTATCGCTACGGGGGCAAGACCTTTGGCACGGCCAAGGTTGTTTCGCAACTCCGCGACCGGATTCCATCGATCCGGAAGATAGTTTCGGTTCCATATCCGGTTGGAAACAGCGAGCCGTCCGGTGATATCCCGTGGAAAGAGTTTCTCGGCGAGGAAAGTGTTGAGATAACCGAGTACGAGCGATTTCCATTTGCGCATCCGCTCTTTGTTCTGTTTTCATCCGGCACCACGGGGGTACCGAAATGCATGCTGCACGGCAGCGGCGGAACATTGCTGCAGCACCGAAAAGAGCTGCAACTTCACTGCGGCCTGAGGCCGGGCGACCGCATGCTGTTTTTTACGACCCTCGGCTGGATGATGTGGAATTGGCAACTGAGCGCATTGTCATTGGGCGCGACTATCTGCCTCTACGACGGCAATCCAGGGTTCCCGGACCTCTCCGCTATTTGGCGGGTTGTGGAGCGAATCGGGGTGACCCATTTTGGCGCCAGTGGCCGGTTCCTTGAAAGCTGCATGAAAGAAAAGCCGGCCCTTGTTCCCAAAAAACTCTGCCGCTTCAAGAACCTGCGCGCGCTGCTCTATACAGGATCTCCACTGTCCGAGGCAGGGTTTCGGTGGGTTTATGAGAATGTGAAGCAGGATCTGCATCTGGCCGGAATCTCCGGTGGAACGGATATCGTCTCATGTTTCATTCTCGGGAATCCGAATTTGCCGGTTCACGCAGGTGAGATTCAATGCAAGGGGTTGGGCGTTGACGTGGTGGCGTATGACGAGCAGGCCCGTGTTGTTCACGGTAGGCCGGGCGAGCTGGTTTGCCGAAAATCGATTCCGTCCATGCCCGTAGCTTTCCTCAACGACCCCGGGGGCAATAAATATCGGCAAGCCTATTTTGACGAATTTCCCGGCGTCTGGAGGCATGGAGATTATGTGGAATTTACGGAAACGGGCGGCGTTGTCGTTTACGGTCGCAGCGACGCAACGCTGAATCCGGGCGGCGTGCGTATCGGCAGCGCCGAGATCTATTCAGCGCTGGACGGAATCGAGCAACTCACCGGCTCGGTGGTTGTCGGTTGGGCGCCACCGGGCGAAGCGGACGAGGTGATCGTATTGTTGGTTGTCCTTGCTGCTGGATGCACACTGGATGCCGGGTTGAAGTCGTCCATACGCGCCACCATTAGGCGGCTCCTTTCTCCCAGACATGTACCCAGGCACATCTTCGAGATTTCCGAGGCGCCGGTAACGCGCAGTGGGAAACCGGTAGAACTCAGTGTGAAGGCTGTCCTCGCAGGCAGGGCTGTTGCCAACCGGAGCGCCCTGGCCAACCCGCATGTGCTGGACGAGGTAGAGCACATGCGCGGTGAATTGCTGAGCGCCTAGTCGAGACGCCCACCGCGCACGCTTTCTTCTGCCCGACTTTCTCCCATCCACGCTTTCATCCGTCTGACATTCCAACACAATGGGGACAAAAAAAAAGTCCCGGTCGCAAGCGACCGGGACCTGGATAATGCGCTGGTTAGAATTTACAGATTCAGGGAAAGGCGCGCGTAGTAAAATCCGCCATTGGTGCCGAACTGACTTACGCGGCGACTGTAGATAAAACGCTCACCGCTGCGGTTGCCAGCCTTGCTTTGCTCATCCGGGAACGTGTTGAAAGCATTGTTGCCTCCGACAGTCAGGGTTGTGCCATTCAGCAAGTCATACGAGATGTCGAAGTCGAACAGTGTTTTAGCGCCGAAGGTTTCATCGTTGGCCGGGTTTGTCGGCCGGTAGTGAATCTTACCGTAGTATGTAGCGCGGGCGCCAAATCCGATCCTGCCGCGAGTGTAGCGCGCAGCCAGAGTGCCTTTTTGCTTCGGCAAAGCCGTCTCCAGCCGGTTAAACTCCTCGCGGTTAAAAAAGGTGTTCGCAATCTGCTGGAGTTCCACTGTGCTCGGGGAGTGCCCGTTTGCCGCGGTAAACGCGTCGATGGCGGTTTGCGGCACGTTGATCTTATCTACGTTCGTATCCGTGAAGTTAGCCGACAGAGTGATGTCCAGCTTACCGCGGCCGAGAGGCGTGAAATAGGCCGTTACGACATCTACGCCTTTGGTGTCGGTATCCACAGCGTTTGAGAAGAACTGCGCCTGACTGACGCCGGAAGCGGCGAAGGGCGCCAGAATCTTGGCGAAGTTGGGATCGCTGTCTTTAAACCGGCTGGTCAAAACGATTCGATCGTTGATTGAAATGCTGTAGAAGTCGGCTGTCAGCGAGAGTTTCGGATGGGGTCTGGCGGTGAAACCAGCGCTGATGTTTACCGAAGTCTCTTCCTTCAGGTTCGGAATGCCGAACGCCTTGGCGACCGAACTCTTGTTGTTAGCCGTCAAGACCTGCTTGGGTTGCAGAGTACCGTTCACATCGACGAATTGCGTGCTGACATTGTTGAACCAGGACTGGTGAAGGGATGGCGCCCGGAAACCACTGCTGACCGCGCCGCGCAGGGCGAAGTTGTCTACGACTTCATAGCGCGCGGCAACTTTGCCGATGAGGCGTTTACCAAAGTCATTGTAGTCTTCATAGCAACCGCCGGCATCGATCCTGAACTGGTCGC
>CAZTNL010000509.1:0-3032 GCA_964614885.1 uncultured Calditrichaceae bacterium
GATCAGGCGGAAACAACATCGATGTGAACTCATTTGTGATACCGGAGAGGGACAACGAAGTTGCCATTGACCGCGCCTACAAATTGGTCGCCGATTCTCTCTTGGCGGCCGCTATCGCCGCAACGGATAGCTCAAACAGACCCTACGACGAACGATACTGGAATGCCTGGAGCGCGGCGCTGAAGCGAGACCAACGGATCGACCAGTCGCTGGACTTTGAGAACCAGCCGTCAACCATACATTATTGGTATCTAAGGGACGCATGGCAATACGGCTCCCCTTTTTACGGTGTATGGCCCAGCGGCGAAGACTTGTTCCTGCCCGTCCGTTTCTACGATGCCGACGGTTTGGTATACGGGTGGATAAGGATGTTTTATGATGCCACCTGGCCGGACAGGATCGTGGTGATGGATTGGGCTTACAACAAGAAGCGATGAATCTATGAACCCGGCGAATTGACCGGGACCAACCCGGCGGCGAACCCGACCCGCCCTAGACGGAGCTGACGCTTTGAGGACCAAAACAGAAAACGCTCAATCCGTACTCTCCCGCGAGGAAATCCAGCGCTACAGCCGCCATCTGTTGTTGCCGGATGTCGGGATGAGCGGGCAGATGAAGCTGAAGCGCGCCAGCGTGCTGCTGGTCGGGGTCGGCGGACTCGGATCACCGGTCGCTCTGTATCTGGCGGCCGCAGGGGTCGGCCGGCTTGGCCTCGTCGATGCTGATGTCCTCGATGAAACCAACCTGCAGCGCCAGGTGTTGTATGCTGCCGCCGGCGTCGGGCGGCCGAAGACCGAGCTTGCGCGCGAACGTCTCCTCGCCCTGAATCCCGACCTGCAAGTCGAGGTCTTCCAGCAGCGCCTGACCTCGGAAAATGCGCTGACAATCATGGGTGACTTCGATATCGTGGTCGACGGCACCGACAATTTCCCCACGCGTTATCTGGTGAACGACGCCTGTGTTCTCCTGAAAAAGCCGAATGTCTATGGCAGCATCTTCCGCTTCGAGGGCCAGGCTTCTGTATTCTGCACTCCAGAGGGGCCGTGCTACCGCTGCATGTTCCCGCAGCCGCCACCGCCCGGAATGGTGCCGGGCTGCGCCGAGGCCGGCGTCCTGGGCATTCTTCCGGGAAATATCGGCTTGATTCAGGCGACCGAAGTCGTCAAACTGATCGTGGGCCTTGGCCGTTCTCTGGTTGGCCGGTTGTTGCTTTACGACGCGCTGGCCATGGAGTACCGTGAGGTCAGGCTGCACAAAGACCCGGCGTGCCCGGTTTGCGGCGAGAATCCGGAAATTCGGGAGCTGATCGACTACGAGCATTTCTGCGGTCTCGACGCCGAAGAAAAGATCGAGCTTCCGCCTGAGCAGGAGATCTCGGTGGAGGCGTTGAGCGCGCTGCTCGGCAGCACGCAGGACGCTCCCTGTCTTCTGGATGTTCGCGAGCCGCACGAGGCCGACATTTGTCGAATTCCGAACGCGAAGCTGATTCCACTGGCCGAGCTGAAAGAACGTGCCGGCGAGCTGGATCCTGCCGACGACATTCTCGTGTACTGCCGCTCCGGCGTGCGCAGCGCGCGGGCCGTCGTTCTGCTGCAGGAAGCCGGGTTCACCAGGGTCAAGAACGTCAGGGGGGGCATTCTCGCCTGGGCGCGGGAAATCGACCCAACCCTCCCGACCTACTGATTCCGGCATGCAACCGGCCACATTTCCCAGGATGAATACTTACGATGTCGTCATCGCCGGCGGCGGTCCGGCAGGTCTTTCTGCCGCGCTCACGGCGGCTCAGGGAGGCGCCCGCGTGGCGGTTTTCGAGCAAAGCAAGGAGATCGGCTACCCCGTACATACCAGCGGCGGCAGCTGGATCGACGAGATGCAGAAGCTCGGCATCCCGTCGCATCTGTACCATCCGATTCATGAAGGGCACTTCATCTCCGCCGGGCAGCGCGCCGTTTTTCGTTATGAGAAGCCGGTCAGTTGCATCGTCGATGTGCGCGGTCTTTACCAGTATCTCGCCGGTATCGCTTCGGATGCCGGGGCGGAAATTTTCGTCAATAGCAGGGTCGTGCGCCCGCTTATGGAAGACGGCAAGCCCGCCGGCCTGGAGGTCAGTCGCCACGGCCGCGTGGCGCAGGTCCGGGCGTCGCTGGTGATCGATGCGACCGGAGTAAACCGGCTTCTGGCGCGAAAACTGGGAATCGTCAGAGCGTTCGAAAGGGTGGGAGTGGGCGCCGAGTACGATCTGTACGCGCCGGACTGGCCGCAGGAGCGCGTCGCCATTCTCTTCGGGTCTTCGGTGGCGCCGAGCGGCTACGGATGGGTTTTCCCCCACGGCGACCGGCGGGTTCGGGTTGGAGTAGGGATTGTCAGACCGGACTCGCAGGCAGACCCGAAAGAGTATGGCGAAAATCTGCTGAACTCCCCGCTCTTCCGGGAGGAATTTGCCCGGATCAGTCGACTGGAATACCACGCGGGCCTGATTCCCGGCGAATCATACTGCGCAACGAACGTCGCCGACCATTTCATGCTCGCGGGCGACGCCGGCGCCTTGATCTCGACCCTGCTCGGCGAGGGCATTCGTTTTGCCATCGACATCGGTCGCATAGCCGGGCAGGTGGCTGCCGAGTCTGTTCACGCCGGCCGGTTCGATCGCGGGTTCCTGCAGCGGTACGACCAGAGGTGGCGCAGGAAGTACAAGCGCGTGTTCGATCTCAGTATGAAGATAAACCACCGGCTTGCAACCTACAGCGATGCGGACTGGGACGCGAAGATGGCCTTGCTCGCAAAGCTGTCTCCGGAGGCAGTCGCGGCGGCGCTTAAAGGCGATTTCAGTCCCAGGCTCCTGTTCAGTCTCACCCGTTCCGCGCGCACACTGCTGGCAGGCAGGTTTTTCAGAAGGTGAAACCCGTCTTAAAACTGCTTGATTTTCACGTGGGGAATTTCTACTTTTGTACACGAATTTTTCAAAAATGAGTATGATGGTTGGTTCGCACCTATTTTAGTATTCTCTGCCATTGTCTTTGCACCGCAAGCAA
>CAZTNL010000510.1:0-3025 GCA_964614885.1 uncultured Calditrichaceae bacterium
GTTCAAGAACCGCTCCGCCAACATGCACACGCTCATCGCCACCGGCATTTCCGCTGCCTGGCTCTATTCAACCGTTGCGGTGCTGTTCCCGTCCATCTTCCCGGAAGAAGGACTCGCGGACCAATTCTATGACACGGTGGCTGTTGTCGTCGCCCTGGTCGTGCTCGGCATGGCGCTTGAGATTCGCGCGAAGGGCAAGAGTTCGGAAGCGATCAAGAAGCTGATCGGGCTGCAGGCGAAAACCGCCCGGGTCGTCCGCGACGGCAAGGAAGAGGATATTCCGGTCGAGGAAGTGGTCCTGGATGACGTCATTCTGGTACGTCCCGGGGAAAAGGTGCCGGTGGACGGCGTCGTGGTCGAAGGCGCATCGGCCGTGGACGAGGCGATGATTACCGGAGAGCCCATTCCGGTCGAAAAACACGCCGGCGACGAAGTCATCGGCGCGACGATCAATAAGACCGGATCGTTCAAATTCAAGGCCGGCAAGGTGGGAAAAGACACGGCGTTGTCGCAGATTATCGACATGGTGCAGCGGGCGCAGAGTTCCAAGGCGCCAATTCAGGGCATTGTGGACACGGTCGCCGGCTATTTCGTGCCCGCCGTCATGATCATCGCGATTCTGGCCTTTGTCATCTGGTACGATTTCGGACCGCAGCCCAATCTGATCTATGCGCTCATCGTCTTCGTGACCACGCTCATCATCGCCTGCCCGTGCGCACTCGGTTTGGCCACGCCGATTTCGCTCATGGTCGGTATCGGAAAAGGCGCCGAAAATGGCATTCTCATTCGCAGCGGCGGGGCACTCGAAACCGCGCAGAAACTCGATGCTATCATTCTCGACAAGACCGGCACCATCACCGAAGGCAAGCCTTCGCTCACCGACATCATCACGGCGAATAATTTTGCCGATGCCGATGTGCTGCGCTACGCTGCTTCGGTAGAAAAAGCCAGCGAGCACCCGCTGGGCGAGGCGATTCTCAACGGCGCGGCAGCACGCGACCTGAAATTGACGGACCCCGGCGCGTTCAACGCCATCGCCGGCCACGGTGTGGAAGCGCAGGTGGAAGGAAAACAGATTCTCCTTGGCAATCTGAAGCTCATGCGCGATCGCAAAATTTTGGTGAGCGAGCTTGAACAGCAAAGCCAGCAGCTTGCCGAGGACGGCAAGACGCCGATGTACGTCGCCGTGGATGGTCAGGCTGCCGGCATCGTGGCCGTGGCCGACACGGTGAAACCGGACTCGCAGGACGCCATTACCCAGCTCAGAAAGCTCGGCCTGGAAGTGGTGATGATGACCGGTGACAACAAACGTACCGCTGACGCCATCGCCCGCCAGGTCGGCATCGACCGCGTGCTGGCGGAAGTGCTGCCGGAGGACAAAGCGCACAATGTCAGCAAATTGCAGAGTGAAGGCAAGCGCGTGGCCATGGTCGGTGACGGTATCAACGATGCCCCGGCTCTGGCGCAAGCCGATGTCGGTCTGGCGATCGGCACCGGCACAGATGTCGCCATCGAAGCGGCTGACATCACCCTGATCAAAGGCAGCTTGAAGGGCGTGGTTCTGGCGATTCAGCTTTCCAAGGCAACCATGAAAAACATCCGGGAGAATCTTTTCGGGGCATTTTTCTATAATGGTCTGGGCCTTCCGGTGGCGGCTGGCGCGCTCTTTCCGTTCTTCGGATTGCTGCTTTCGCCGATGATTGCGGGCGCTGCCATGGCTTTTAGCTCGCTGACCGTGGTTTCCAACGCGAATCGACTGCGACGATTTAAAGCAAAACTGTAAAGCGAAACATGCAGTTGGCGGGATATCTGAAGGCTGTTTTCAAATTTGAACCTGGAGGAAATGATGGCAATCGATCAAATATGGGTCACCGTATTCGGGCTTCTTCTCGCCTCGGGCGTGGCCTGGTATTTTTGGTTTTCAGAGTCAAAAGGAACGCGTCTGGCCGCCGGCAGCGGCGGCGTGCAGGAAACGTTGATTACGGTCAAGGGCGGGTACACCCCCGACATCATCGTGGTCGAGGCGGGCAAACCGGTACGCCTCAATTTCCGGCGCGAGGAGACCGCAGCGTGCTCCGAGAATGTGCTGTTACCCGATTTCAAGCAGCAGGCCACCCTGCCGCCCCACAAGACTGTGGCCATCGAGTTTACGCCCGAGACACCGGGTGAATATGGCTTTCATTGTGCCATGGGGATGCTGCGGGGCAAGGTGGTGGTGGAGCAGAGTTGAGTGTTCTGCCATTCGGAGGTTCGCGGCCACCCTATTGTCCTCCGGGACGGCTAAATAATTGAGCGGACGTTATGTTGGAGACTTAAAGATGGAAGCAACTAAGGTTAAACCTATGAATCTGGCAAAAGCCACGCTGCCGATCTCAGGCATGCACTGCGCCGGCTGCGCCAACACCGTTGAGCGCAGTCTCAGCAAAGCGCCCGGGGTGCAGAAGGCGACGGTCAATTTCGCCAATGAGACCGCTTACGTGACTTATGATGCCGGCGCCGCCGGTCTGGCCGATCTGCAGGAAGCGGTGCGCAACGCGGGCTACAACGTCAAAGAGGAACAGGCGCAGACGATCCTGGATATCAAAGGCATGCACTGCACCGGCTGCGCCAACAATGTTGAGAAATTTCTGAATGAAGTCGATGGCGTGGCCGAAGCGACGGTCAATTTTGCCACGGAACAGGCCACAGTCCGGCACGACCCTGCTCTGGCGCCCGTCGAGAGGCTGATCGCCGCTGTACAGGCGGCAGGTTACGAAGCGGTTCAGCATGCGGTTCAGCAGAGCGTCTCGGCCGTCGATGAGCAGCTCGCGCGCGTGGCACGCTACCGCAAACTCATGACCTGGGGATGGAGCATCACCGGGCCGATTATGCTATTGATGCTGGCACACATGGTGTTCGGTTGGGCTGTGCCGTTTATCGATGTGATTTTTCTGCTTGCAGCCGTGCCCGTGGTCTTTTGGGTCGGCGCCGAAACCCACCGTAGTGCGTTGAACGTGGTGCGCCACGGCGGCACGAACATGGATGT
>CAZTNL010000511.1:0-3024 GCA_964614885.1 uncultured Calditrichaceae bacterium
ATGGATCCGATCCGGTCCTTTTTGACACGAATTTCCGGGATGAAACTCAGGGCGCGCCCGCGGCAGAATGCCACTCTCACCAGCGAGGAAAAGAAACGCCAGCACTCCGACCAGCGGCGGCATAACGATGGGCAACACAGCCAGGGACGCGAACAGCCTCTTGCCGGGAAATTCGTAAAACGCGAACAGAAAGGCCAGCGGCACGCCTACGAGCGCAGAAAAAAACACCGTGAGCAGGGAAATATATACGCTGCCCCACAACGCCTCGAGGTTCGCGGAGCCGCTCAGATCGAAAAAGCGTGCGTAGTTGGCCAGCGAAAACGCGTCGTCGTGCATCAGGCTTTGCCACACTATCTGCAGGTTGGGATAGACAACGTAGCCGGCCAGCACAAACAGGATCGGCGCCAGCAGCGCCAGCTCGGATTTGTAGCTGAGAGCAAACCTCCTGATCGGAATCATGCGCGCCCCATATCCTTCATGCCGCGCACGATCATCGCGGCAACACCCGGATGTTCGCCGGCGGAATGTGTACGAAGACCTCACTGCCGGCGACACGCTCGAAATCGGCCGGTTGGACCAGCCCTTTGGCACGGAGCCGCTGCCCGTGAACATCGAGTTCGTAATCGACCATCGAGCCACCGAAATTCACCTGCAGCAGTTTTGCCGCAAAGGCGTTTTCCAGCCCGTCGCCGCTCTCGACGAAACGGACATCCTCCGGCCGGATGCTGACCGCCACATCCTTCTCCCCGCCGGGCCAGGGCTCGACGAATTTGAGTCGCCACGTCGGGCCGATCGCGAGCGCCTGACCTTCCCCATCCGGGTGCAGACGGGCGCCGAACACGTTCGAGTTGCCGACAAATTTCGCAACAAACGCGTTGGCCGGCTGCTGGTAAATTTCGGCAGGGGCGCCCACCTGCTGGCACACCCCCCGATTCAGCACGGCGATCCGGTCGGAGAGGCTCAGCGCCTCGTCCTGGTCGTGCGTAACGTAGATGGTGGTAATGCCGAGGCGGCGCTGCAGCGACTTGATCTCGGCCCGTGTCTCCAGCCGCAGCCTGGCGTCGAGGTTGCTGAGAGGCTCGTCGAGCAGCAGTATATTCGGCTCGATGACGATGGCGCGTGCCAACGCCACCCGCTGCTGCTGCCCTCCGGAAAGCTGGGTGACGCTGCGGGAGGTCTGCGCCTGCAAGTCGACCAGGTCCAGCGCCTTTTCCACCCGGCGGCGGATTTCACTTCGCGGCCGTTTTCGGGCCTGCAGGCCGAAAGCGACGTTCTCGTAAACCGTCATGTTGGGGAAAAGGGCGAAGTTCTGGAACACCATACCGGTGTTGCGCGAGCTGGGTTTGAGAAAGGTCACGTCCCTGCCGTCGAAAAAAATCTCCCCGGAGGTGGGGCGCTCAAAGCCTGCGACCATGCGTAGGGTCGTGGTCTTGCCGCAGCCGCTCGGGCCGAGCAAACTGAAAAACTCCCCCTGGCCGATCTCCAGGTCGAGGCTGTCGACGGCGAGGACGCCATCGAATGATTTGTGTAGCTTCCTGAGCTGAACTTTCGACATCAGACGCGCAAATTAAGGCAAACGCCCGACGATTTCAACAGATTTCTTCCAACCACCGCCCTCGCAAATCGAAACACGCACCCGAATAAATCTTCCACAGCCACTCCCCGGCCACACCACCGTTCCACTATCCACTATCCACTATCCACTATCCATTATCCATTATCCATTATCCATTTCTCACACCGCCACGCCTTCCAGCCCGACATCCGGCGCCGGCCGTTCCTGGACAGAATTGGCACGCAACCGGTCGAACATGTGCGTCTCTCCCGACCAGAGCGCCAGGCGCAGAAACATGCGCACCATTATGTACACTTGCTGGCAGAGAAACAAAGCAGCCACCACCAGCGCGTTCGGCGCGGAAAGGGCGTTCGCGACCGGGTTGTACACCGCCAGCACTATCATGCCGGCCACGAAAATCGCCAGGGCCAAACCGAGCGTCCGGCCCGGGTTGCCGAAAACCAGCCGCAGCGCATGCAACAGCGACCGCCGCATCTTCGTTTCGCCGCTTTGCACGGCATGGATGCGGGCATAGTCAAAAATCATCCAGCCGATGATGAGCCCCAGCAACCGCAGAGCGAGCCTGACCCAGCTGCCCCAAAACAGGATATTCTCGTACGGGTCTTTGCCAAAGAAGGCGCGGACGAACCCGGTTTCCAGAAACTGAAGACAAAAGAGGAGCGCAAACACTGGCACGCTGAGAAAAAACAACCGCAGGAAACGGCCGAAGTGGGTCACGCATCCCATCCAGAAATCGCGGGGAGTCGCTGCCGCGGCCCGCCGAAAAACGGACAGGGCGCCCCCGGAAAGAAACAGTGCGGCGAGCGAGTAGAACACGGGCACCATGATGAGCAGCGGCCGGTAAGCGCTAAAAAATCCCTTGCGGTCGCGGAAGAGCTCGAGGATGAAGTTGAGGTCGATGTTGCCGGCCAGTTGCCCCCCCATCAGCGTGTGGCCGCCAAAAGAGGTGACGACCGAACGCACCGGCGCCAGCAGCACGACGCCGAAGATAAAACTCATGAGATAGAAAACGAACACGAGGCGCTTGTTTTCAAGCACCTGCGCAAACCCTGCTTTTATGTTTTCACCGATCATTTTAGATTCGCCTTATGGTAAATAGTTTCTGAGAAGCGTGCCAAAAAACAAAGCCTCGGGCTGCTCGAGCGCGAACTGCAACCAGAACAGCACACGCGCCGAAAACTTGTTCACGCCCAGACTTTGCGTCTTGACGGTCCGGCTGTTGTTGGTGAAATTGCGGTCGATCCAGATCTTTCTATCGGGATCCACGGTAGCGGAAACGAGCTTAGCCGGGCGGACATAACGAAACTTCTTCCACAGCGCCTGGCCGTCCCAGGACTCGCGAATCACTTCCCCGTCCTCGAACACCACTTCGATTTCCACCGGAAACCTGAACGCCTCCAGCCGGCGCACGTTCACGCCGCTTTCGAACATCGGGCGCGACGCTGCGC
>CAZTNL010000512.1:0-3023 GCA_964614885.1 uncultured Calditrichaceae bacterium
CATGGTCTTTTTTGTCCTCGCCTGCCAGTGCATGTCAACTCTGGCCGTGGTCAGACGAGAAACGAACAGCTGGCGCTGGCCGGTAATCATGGTGATATACATGACGACGCTGGCGTATATCGGCGCATTTGTGGTCTTTCAAGGCGGAACATTTCTGGGACTCGGATAGATGGGAATTCAGGAAATAATTACCCTTACTATTGTAGCGGCCGCCGCCCTCTATTCTCTCAGAAGATTCCTGCGGCAGTTCCAACAGAGTGATGACGAGCACCCCCGATGCGCCAAGTGCGAGATCAACAAGGCCGTGCGCAATCGTGTGACGACACCTCGGCGAGGGTAGTTTCCGGAGGTTGGCGCCGGCCGTTCGCGCCTTGACGGCTAAATGAGAACCATTTCCACTTCAACTTCATCTCGTATTGGAATTCCGTCAAAGCCACGCTCAGGGATTTCCGGCTTGAGCTGCCGGGAGCCTTCAACAGCGTTTCGGTACAAAGCCGACAAGACAAACCCGCGCGTCTGGTAGAAACGGAGTGCGTTCAGATTGTCGTTCGTCGTCACCGCCCAGGCGCGTTTGCAACGTTTCTCGACGGCCGTTTTCAGTACCTCCTTGATGAGTTCCGTGCCGATGCCTACGCCCTCGATCAGACTGTTCAAAGTCACAATCTCGCACGCTTCGTCTTCAATGCGATAGGTGACGAGCCCAATAATGCTCTCGCCGCGAGTGGCGACGAATCCCGGCAGCTCGTGCCCCTGATGGACTCGCCCGCGCGAAACGATTTGGGCGGAATGCCAGTGTTCCTGCAAGAATTCCATAACCCAGGGCGCATCTTCCGGCAGAAGTGCGCGTATCTCGATATTTTGATACTCGTCGTTCAAGCTAAGATAGCTCCTTTCACCAGCCTGAATAATTCATGAATCTTGCCACAGAGCCACAGAGGGCACTGAGAAATAAAAACTTAGAGAAACTGCTCACAGCAAAGCATAAGTTCGAAAAACGCGAAATGTTTATTTCCATAACTTTCAAAAAAATAAAACTCTGTGTACTCTGTGTCTTTGTGGCTATGAATTATTCAGGATAGGTATGTTTACCGGATTAGTCGAAGAAGTCGGGCGCCTGGAAGAAATGAAACGCTCCGGGGCTGCGGTTCGATTTGCGATAGCCGCCGGCGATGTGCGGGATGGATTGGCCGTCGATGACAGCATTGCCGTTAACGGAGTCTGCCTGACTGTCGTCGGTCTCAGTGAGGGCCGTTTTCGCGTAGACGCGGTGGATGAAACACTGCGCAAGACAACAATGGGGAGTCTGCGGGTTGGGGCAGAAGTGAATCTGGAGCGTTGCCTCAGGGTGAACGACCGTCTTGGAGGCCACATCGTACAGGGCCATGTAGACGGCGTTGGTCAGGTAACCGGCACCGTGCCGCAGGACGCAGGCCGTTTGCTCAAGATCCGTTTACCGGGTGAGAAGAAAAGATATGTGATCTCCGAAGGTTCAATCGCAATTGATGGGGTTAGCCTCACGGTCGCCAGAGTGGAAGACGACGAGGTCACCATCGCCTTGATCCCGCATACTCTCGAGAAAACGATTTTAGGCAAATTGCGCGTTGGAGATCACGTAAACGTTGAGGTTGATATTATCGGTAAGTACATTGAGCGAATGTTGCAGTCTGCCGACGGCCGGCCATTGACGGAAGCCTGGCTCAGACAACTTGGTTTTCAGGACTAACCCCACGGGATACGATATGTTGAACAGAGTAGAAGAAGCGATAGAGGCTTACCGGCGGGGTGAAATCCTGATAGTCGTCGATGATGAAAGTCGCGAAAACGAGGGTGACTTCATCGTTGCAGCCGAAAAAGTGACACCCGAGAAGGTGAATTTTCTTGCCACGCACGGGCGAGGTCTCATTTGTGTGCCGATGACGGGTGAAAGGCTGGAGGCTCTGGAACTGCCGTCGATGGTTCCGAGAAACACGGAGCGGCTCAGGACCTACTTTACGGTTTCCGTCGATGTCAAAGAGAATACGACGACTGGCATCTCGGCCTATGACCGCTCGAACACGATTCAGGCGCTGATCTCGGAGGCAACAAAGCCGGATGATTTGGCGCGACCCGGGCACGTGTTTCCCCTCAGGGCCAGAGATGGCGGGGTCCTCGTGCGCGCGGGCCATACCGAGGCGGCGGTAGATTTGGCACGGCTTGCCGGTCTGTATCCGGCAGGCGTCCTGTGCGAAATCATGGATGAGGACGGTTCCATGGCGCGCGTTCCCCGGCTGAAACAGATCGCTGAGGAATTTGGTCTGCGCTTTCTCAGCATTGAAGACCTGATTGAGTATCGCCGGCGCACGGAGAAGCTTGTCCATCGGAAAGTAACAACAAGGCTACCGACGGAATTCGGCGACTTCACTGTGTATCTTTACTCCAGCGATATCGACAGTCAGGACCATGTCGCGCTGGTAAAAGGCCATGTATCGACCTGTGAGCCCACGCTGGTGCGGGTGCACTCGCAATGCCTCACCGGCGATATCTTTCATTCCCAGCGATGCGACTGCGGCGAGCAGTTGCGGGTCGCCATGCAAAAAATTGGGGAAACCGGAAATGGTGTCCTCCTGTACATGCGGCAGGAGGGACGTGGCATCGGATTGGAAAACAAGCTCAAGGCCTACAATCTGCAGGATGAGGGTAAGGATACGGTCGAAGCCAACGAGGCGCTGGGATTCAAACCTGACCTCAGGCATTACGGCGTCGGTGCGCAGATTCTTTACGACCTGGGAATCCGCAAAATCCGCTTACTCACAAACAACCCGAAGAAAATTGTCGGCATTTCAGGCTATGGCCTCGAGGTGGTGGAGCGCGTCACCCTCGAAGTTCCGCCAAACGATTCCAATGCGAAGTACCTTGCGACCAAGCGCGACAAGATGGGACATTTGCTCACGCTTGAACCACGAAAACCGGATGATACTCAGCATCAGTTCTTAATCGACAGGATGGATGATTGACATGAAATAATTCGAAGGGAATCTGGACGC
>CAZTNL010000513.1:0-3022 GCA_964614885.1 uncultured Calditrichaceae bacterium
CAGTACCAGGCGTTCGACCACGCCTTGAAGGAAAACGATCTGTTCGCGAGGTACAAGGTGTTCGTCCGCGGCGGTTTCTGGCGCAACTTCATGGTGAAGTACCCGGAGGCAAACAACATGCACAAGAAAATGCTGCACTTGTGCCGCAGCCTCGAGGCGCTGGAACCCGGTCACGCGGGTGACGAGCGCTTCAAACGCGCTCAGGACCATATCTGGGCCGGGCAATGCAACTGCCCCTACTGGCACGGCGTGTTCGGCGGGCTCTATCTGCCGCATCTCCGCTTCGCCACCTACAATCAGTTCATCCAGGCCGAAACACTGTTGGACAAGTTGCGGCATCCGGGTTCACAGGAAAGCTGGCTCGACATCGCTGAAACCGATTTCGACTGCGACGGCCAACCGGAAGTCATCCTGTCAAATCCGCAACTGAATGTCTCCCTTGCGCCGCACCGCGGCGGCGCGGTGTTTGAAATGGATTTTAAACCGGTTGCCATCAACCTGGTGGACACGATGACCCGGCGCGAGGAAAGCTATCATGCAAAACTGCGGCAGGGAGCAGCCGGAGCCGGCGCTGCGGCAAAGAGCGACCATCCTGATGAGGTTATCCCGAGCATTCACGACCTGGTGGTGATGAAAGAAGAAGGCCTCGACAAGCTGCTTTTCTACGATACCTACCGCCGCATGTCCTGTATCGACCATTTCTTCGCGCCCGGCGTGAGCCTGGAGAAATTCGCTCAATCAAACTACACGGAGGCCGGAGACTTCATCGAGCAGCCGTACGAATACGCGATTGAGAAGACGGCAAAGGAAGCGATGATTGTTCTGCGTCGCGAGGGGCGGGTCATTGACGGCGAAGGAAAATCCGTACCCGTGCGGCTCGAAAAACGGCTGATTGTGGACAGTTCAAACGCGCATCTTCGGGTTCACTATGCGATTACAAATCTCGGTCACGAAGCCGGGCGTTTCTGGTTCGGCAGCGAGTGGGGATTCTCTCTTCTCGCCGGCGATGCGCCGGACCGCTACTTTGTGATTCCGGGAGAAGCATTGCAGGACAAGCGCCTGCGCAGCTCCGGTGAGGTCGACGCTGTGCAGGAAGTGCAACTCGTCGACGAGTGGCTGAAGCTCAGTATTTCCGTCAAGACGGACCGGGCCGCGAAATTCTGGCGATTTCCCATCGAAACCATCTCGCAGTCGGAATCCGGCTTCGAGCGCGTTTACCAGAGTTCGGTGGTGGTTCCAAACTGGTGGTTCGAATTGGCGCCGGGCGCAGCTTGGGAGATGGCGTTAAGTGTGGAGGTGGATGCGCTCTGAGATTGTAAGTGCCACCAAAAAATGGCGCCCGCCAGGTGGCTTGATCTCGCATTTCGGTAGGATTCTTATCCCATTTGAATCACTCTGTACTCTGTAGCAAAATCTCGCTTGCGAAGTAATCTGTGTCCATATTGATTTTTCTCAAGTGGTCAATACCAATAGCAATAGCGATACATATCCTGCCAGGAGCACCAGCGTCGGTGTGATTAAGACCGATTTTGGGGAAGATAACTTATAAATAAATTGCAGGGAACCGTTTATCATGAGAAAGGTGGTACTGAGACAGAAGACCCCGATTGTAGCCAGTAATTTCGGGTTGTCCAGCCCGAATATTTTTACGCACAAAAATAGAAATGCCAATGGAATGGTTGATACGCCCGTTGTATAGAGACATACGGATATTTTTTTTTGTTCTTGACTCAACAATTTCATTATTATGACATAGCAGGAGAAAACAGATACGGCTGGAATCAATGAGTATAGAAATAGCCTCAAATAGATTCGCAGGCTGACCCCGATGCTTCCTCCAAATTGTTGTGCGGTTGCGCGAAATCCAGCAATAAGACTATGCCCTAATAACAGACATGATATTGCAAATAGGACCACAAGTACGATTCCCGCCCGAAAAGCGTTTGCTTGGCCAAGATTTTTCAGCGCCCGGGATTGACCTTCAAGCGGATCTTGAATAAGCGCTTTTAGCACCCAAAATGCCTGGACGATAGCTTCCAGTGCTTGTTCAAAAGCTTGTTGTGCTATTTTTTTCGCTTTAGAAATGCCTTGTTCTGTTTCATGTCTCTCTTGCATGCTAATTCTCCCTCAGTTATTGTTCGCGGCCATTTTATCTCGCTCCGCCTCCAGCTTTTCCGCGATTTTTCCCAGTCGTTTAATTGGCGACGCCAGCAGGCTTACAGCGTCGCGGTCGAAAGTTGGCTCATTGATGCGCCGGGCAATCCGGTTGATGGCGCTACTCAGGCCGCGGGTGTCTTGTTTGAGCCATGGCGCGTCCAGTTCAAGAGCATCGGGCAGGTTGCGATAGAACTCGCCTTTTTCGCGCAGGAAGCCGGAAAATTCCGCCGCCAGTGTGGCGTTGCTTTGGTTAAAGAGACGCTGGTAATAATCTTTCAGATAAGCATGGTCGTTCTTGATCTGCTCCACCTGGTAAGCAAAATACTCGACGTAATCTTGCTCCAGCTCCGGAATGAGTGCCTCGACCTTTTTTCGGTCTTTCGCTCCAGTGGCCAGCTCCAGGTAGCGCCGGTACTGCGCTACGGCGGTTTTGTAGCGGTCTGAGGCTTCCAGCGCCAGGGCCAAGTTGAAAGCGCCGACTGGATCCGCTGGCGCTGACTTTGTATAAGCGGCAAAGGCAGCGCGGGCCGCGCTGTAGTCGCGCACCGCGAGCGCCGCTGCCCCGGTCCGCAATTGTTTTCTGGCTGCTGGAGTAAGGGTGCTGAGAGTGGCAGCCGGCTTTGGAATATAAGCTTTGAGCAGCTTGGTGAACGCCCGCAAGAGCTGCCTTTGATTTTGCGCGTTGAAATGGCGGCCGCCGGACTTGGTGGCGAGATACCGCAGGTCGCGGTCGGCCGGGGAGTTGGGCGCGAGGTCAAATCCTATGGTGAGATAGCGAACGTTCGCCGGATTCTGTTTCTTTTGTTTTTTTCTCTTCACAGGGATTCGTTTTGGTGGGAGCACCGGCGCCTGGCTGTAAACGCCC
>CAZTNL010000514.1:0-3020 GCA_964614885.1 uncultured Calditrichaceae bacterium
GGGGGGGGGGGGGGGGTTTGTTTGTGCAGCAGGCCGGTGGCGCCCGCAGACCGCGGGCAGCGGCAGATCCTCTCATCGCTCGGGTTGGGGGTGAAGCGTTCGTAATAGTGCAGCACCGCGGGAAGTATCCCGGCGGCGCCGTTCGTTGGCGCGGTCACCACTCGGCCGCCGCCCGCGTTTTCTTCATTCACGGCCAGGGCGTAGAGGTTGACCCAGTCGATAATCGTGAGCGGGTCGCGCAAAGCACGTTCCGGGTGGGAAACCAGATCCTGGTACACTTTTGGCGCGCGCCGCGTGACCTTCAGTCCGCCGGGAAGCACACCATCGGTTTCGCACCCTTTGCGAACGCACTCCTGCATGACGCGCCAGATCTGCAACAAATTTTCCCGGATTTCTTCCTCGGAGTACCACTCCCTTTCGTTTACCATAACGATTTCGTCTATTCTCTCGCCGTGCATGTTGCCGAGCCGGAGCAAGTCTTCCGCATTGTTGAAAGGCCTTGGCAGTGGATGCTTTTCAATGAGGGTAGTCCCTTGCCGGGCTTCCTCCTGGGTGAGAACCACGCCGCCGCCGACCGAGTAGTAGATTTGCTGGCATTGACGCGCACCGGCCTTGTTGAGTGCGCTGAATCGCAGTCCATTTGGGTGGGACGGCAGCGATTCCGTATAATGGAACTTGACGTCGTCTTGCGCCCGGAAGGGCACACGGCATTTGCCCAGAAGGTTCAACTCTCCCGATTTTTCGATGTGCTGCATGCGTGTTTCGACTGAGTCCGGATCGAGCAAGTGCGGTTCTTCCCCTTCCAGCCCGAGCAGGATGGCATTGTCTGTGCCGTGGCCCTTGCCGGTGAGTGCCAGGGAGCCGAACAGGTCGACGCCGATGCGACTGGTCTGGCTCAGTAGACCGTTCTCCGCGAGCAACTGCGCAAACTGGCGCGCGGCTTTCATCGGTCCAACCGTGTGTGAGCTGGACGGTCCAATGCCGATGGTAAAGAGATTGAAAATGCTCGAATTGGGTATGGACATATCTATTTGCGGGAAGGAACTACCCGCCTCTGTTTCGTGCGTAGCACATCCGATAGGCCCGGCTATCGCCTTGGTGAAAATACGCACGCCTTGTTTGACTTGCAAGCGAATTGGAGTGGATGCTTCAAGTTAGCGGAAACGCGAGAGAACCTTACTCCGATTGTGGGAGAAAAAGTAGTCGAAGATGCTTAAGGAAGTCAAAACGAAAGCACCTCCTGCAAGCGGAACGAAATCGAGATGGGTTGACAATGAGCCGGCGAGGTTGCCGATCTCGCGCAGCGCAGCGCCCAGGCTCGAGCCAAAAGCCGGGAAGAACTCGAAGCCACCGGAAAGGGCTGTTGCGCTGAGACCAGCGGCAAAGCCAAAGACGCCGAGGAGGGTGACCGTCAACTGTGATGAGAGGCCATCGGCAGCTTTACTCTCTATTCTCCCCAGCACGGCATCTGCGAATTCCGGAGATAGATCGATGGGCACGTCGTGTTGAAGCGCCTGATAGAGGGCTTCGTACCCGGCCAAACGCCGCACGGTGTCTGCGTCGAAGTCGGCGCTTTCGCGGGGATTTCCTCCGTCATGTTGCCGCGAGTCCAGATATTGCTGGATTTCATCATCGTTCAGGTGCCGGCGTGCCATAATTCCTCCACTTCATATTTGTCGATCAGTCTTTGGCGCAGCAGTTTTCGTGCACGAAACAGGTAGTTCTTCACGGTGCCGTCCGGCAAATTCAGCGCCTCGCCTATCTCCGCGTAGTTCATTTCATCCAGATGATACAGCGTCAGGATGGTCCGGTATTGCGGAGGCAAACTGTCGATTTCAACCTTGAGCCGTGCGGACAAGTCGCCATGCTCGGCGCGAGCGTCTGTGCGCACGTCTTCGGCCGGCGCGTTTTCGATCGTCACCCTGTCGGGCGACAGGTCTCCGAACAACGGCACTTTCTTTTTCCTCAATACGTTGAGGCAGGTGTTGACCGCGATGCGTGCAATCCAGGTGGAGAGTTTCGATTCGAAGTTGAACCCGGGGAGGCTCTGGTAGACTTTGACGAACACATCCTGGCAGACGTCCTCCCGCTCGGCGACATTGGCTATCATTCGAAAAACGATATGGAACACTAGCTTTTTGTGCGCCTCGATAAGGTCGGAAAAGGCCGCCGTCTCCCCGGATTTGATTTTTTCGACGAGTTCCCGGTACTGCATCTTTCCTGCCATAGCTTATGAGACACGCGAGGGCGGGATTTTGTTGCATCGCCACGCGCAGATTTTTCCTGCAACATTCACCCGCTTCCGGTGTCAGAAGGGGTGTGTTCAGAGAATATACACGTTCGCGACGTGATTCGAAAACTAAATAAAGTAGAGGAGACAAATCATGGCAGACGCGTTGATTCCGATCGTCGTCGTTCCGGTCATCTTTTTTTCATTTGCATACGTAGTGCGCATCATTTCTGACAACGGTGTGCGGCGGCGTCTGGTGGAGAAAGGGATTGTCGATGAAAATGTCAAACACCTGTTCGCCGCCCAGTACTCCGAGTACCTGCCTAATTCGCTGAAGTGGGGCATGGTTCTCATCGCCATCGGCGTCGCAGTGCTCGTTGGGCAACTGGTCCCGTCCTCAGTCAAAGACGAAGCCACTATCGCGGCCATGTTCGGACTGTCGGGCGTGGCGCTGGTCGCTTTCTACTTCATTGCCAGGCGCAGCGAAGCTGACGATGGCGATCATTCCTGACAGGTGCCGGGCTCGATGTCCCGCATCCGGCGCGCCGGCCCGATCGAGGCTCCGCGGTAACTTTCCGGCGGGAGCCGCGTATTGGTAGTAGCTACGATATCTTCTATGAACAGAGTCCGGGTCGATTTGATGCAAGCTATCCTAACCGTTTTTCTTTTGAGCGCACTCGGTGCCGCCGGCCCTGCGCGTGCCGGTGACAAGCTCCTGACCGATATCGAGGATATCAGGCCACACCAGATCAAGGTGGCCGGCTTTGGCCTGGATACGGAGCAGGAAGTG
>CAZTNL010000515.1:0-3017 GCA_964614885.1 uncultured Calditrichaceae bacterium
GCTACCGGACGGCGGTCTATTTCTGGCGGACGAAACGCATTCTCGAGCAGGAGAATCACCGGCCGCGGATTTCACTACAGGTTTTTCAGAAAAACGAGCGCGTGCGCGTTTGCGGTCTGGACGAGGTGCTCCAGATTTTGCGCTCGGCGACCGGGTATTACACCGACTACGATAAGGCAAATTTGCTGTTCGAGCGTCTCGTTCAGCTGAAGAAAGAGATGAACAGCAAGATTCAGGCGCGAAGCGAGGAGCAGTTGCGTGCGCTTCTCGATGATCGCTATGAAGTCTCGCGCAAGCTGGACGAGCTCTGGGTAGATGCCTTCTCAGATGTGGACGTCTGGGCCCTTTACGACGGCGATGAGCTCAGTGCCAGGGAGACCGCCTTGCTCATCGAGGGGAACTACTCTCTGTTCGCGCATCTTGAGTCGGTCTATCTCGGCGTGCTGGCCCACCGTACGAAAATATGTACCAACTGCAGCGCCGTGGTCGCGGCAGCTCAGGGCAAGCCGGTTCTTTTTTTTACCGACCGGTTCGACCATTTCTGGCTGCAGGACGGGGACGGTTATGCCGCCCATTTGGCCGGCGTCAGCGCCGTGGCGTCGAACGCCATGGCGTCCTGGTTTGGGGAAAAGGGGATGGGGACGATTCCGCACGCGATGATCGTTTCCTACGGCGGAGATTCTGTTTTGGCGGTGGAAAAATTTCACCACTATTTCAAAAATGTCAACTCGATTGCACTCGTTGACTTCGACAACGATTGTGTGAAGACCTCTCTCGATTGCGCCCGGGCGCTCGGCGATAAACTCTGGGGGGTTCGACTGGATACGGCCGCCAATCTTGTCGACCGCTCGTTGCAAACAGAAGGCAAAAGCGATAACCCGGAGCTGGCGGGCGTCTGCGCGCCGCTGGTGGAAAAGGTGAGGGTGGCGCTCGATCGGGAAGGGTTTGGGCACGTCAAAATCATCGTTTCCGGCGGGTTCAATCCGGAGAAGATCGCCAGGTTCGAACGCCTGCAGGTGCCGGTCGATGTCTATGCGGTCGGCAGTTGGATTCTTTCGGGACAGTTTGATTTTACCGCCGATGCCGTGCGCCTCGAAGGGACGAATCTGGCCAAGGTCGGAAGGGAGTATCGCGCGAACGACCGTCTCACAAAAGTGGAGTAAGGAGAAAATGGCTGTGGAATTGCCCGTTCCTGAGCATTTCCGGCCCGAACGGGTCGGAGAGATCTGGCGTGTCGAGTATGAGAACCTGGCCGCTGCTGCCGGCGTCTGGCGCCGGAAACACGCCATCGCTCCTGCAGCCGAAGACGGCTTCCGCATCGGCCTGCTCCTGGTGGATGCGCAAAACACCTTTTGTCTGCCGGACTTCGAACTGTTTGTCGCCGGTCGTTCCGGCACGGGCGCCATCGACGACAACCAGCGGCTTTGCCGGTTCATCTATCGCAATCTCGGCGCGATTACCCGGATTCTTCCAACGATGGACACGCACCAGGCCATGCAGATTTTTCACGCCGTATTCCTGGTGGATGAGAAGGGTGAACATCCCACACCCTTTTCCCTGATTTCCACCGAGGACATCGACAGTGGTGCCTGGAAAGTCAATCCGGCGATGCGCGAAAGCCTGGGCGTGTGCCAGGAGTGGGCGGATGCTTATCTAAAGCAGTACTGCGAGGCGTTGAACGCGGGCGGGAAATATGCTCTCACAATATGGCCATACCATGCGATACTGGGCGGCATCGGCCACGCGCTGGTTCCTGCGGTCGAGGAGGCCATCTTCTTTCATAGCATCGCCCGCGACAGCCAGCCGTCGTTTCAGATAAAGGGTGACAACGTTCTGACCGAGAATTACTCAGCTTTGAGTCCGGAAGTCCTGACGGATCATGAGGGAAAACCGGTGGCTGCGCGCAACGACGCTTTGCTGCAGCAGCTCCTGACGTTCGATGCGGTCATCATCGCGGGTCAGGCGAAGAGTCATTGCGTCGCCTGGACGATCCAGGATCTGCTGCGCTCATTGTGTGAACGCGATCCGGCGCTTGCCGGGAAGATTTACCTGCTGGAAGATTGTACCTCGCCCGTGGTCATTCCGGACGTTATCGACTACTCGGATATGGCTGATGAGGCCTTTCGCGGTTTTGCCGCCGCGGGTATGCACATTGTCCAGTCCACCACACCGATGTCGCAGTGGCCGGGCCTGGCGATGTAGCCGGGCCTGGCGCGCCGGGTTAGATGTCGTTTTCGCTCAGGAGTTCGATTTCGCGCAGTTTGGCGAACAGTAGTTTTTTCTTGATCGGCTTGGCCAGGTAACCGTCGCAAAGCTCCATGAACGACTTCAGAATGGTATCGCTGTCGTCGAGGGCCGAGACCATCAGGACCTTCGATCCCTCCCCAATTTGAATCCCTTCTTCCTCTTCGATTTTCCGGATGGCGGTCAGCGTCTCGTGCCCATCCCCTTTTGGCATCATGATGTCGAGGCAGACGAGGTCGAACGGGTAGTTTTCTTTGAATGATTTCTGAAACAGTCTCACCGCTTCACGCCCGTTCATGGCAAGGTCGCAATCGCCGACGTCGTTGAGGTATCTTATTAAAAGACTGGCAGAAGACGGATCGTCATCCACGACAAGAATTCGCATGCTTAGCCTCCATAAATCTTCCACGTTCTAACGCTCTAATTATCGGCACTCACGCTCTCTATCTGAACATCGCCTTCCAAGTGGATAAAAGTTTCCCACCTGTTTGAACTGGTTGCGCAATTTTTGCCCAAGTGGGCAAAAAGTAACCAACATTTTTGTCAGCATGACTTTCGAAAATGTTAGAACAGGAACCCTTTTACCCAGCGATCTGGTATTTCTCCTGGTCGTGACACGAGTTGGCACGTCAGTTGCAAAAGAGACTGAAAATTTTACGAGTCCGTCAATTCCGAAGAGGCAAGGCAGCGGTGATACAGCATCGATTTCAGGGACTTCTTGTGGTTGCGTGTGCGGCGATTGTGGCCAGCGGGTGTGCCGGCGGCAGGCAATT
>CAZTNL010000516.1:0-1301 GCA_964614885.1 uncultured Calditrichaceae bacterium
CTCTGACCAGGCAGGTTTGCGGCGCTGTGCCGGTAATGATGCCTTCCGGGATGGCAAAAGTTAGCGGCGACCCCACGTCCTGTGTGCCGGGCGTGGTCGGCGTTGGCACGTCAAAGGAGATCGGCCCGACGGTCACCGGCGCGCCTCCCGCAGCGGGAGAACAGGTGAGCGTCAATTCCAGAGCGGCGCTCGTAGGCTGACCGCATTGCGTGTTCAGGCTGTCCCAGGATACAAACGGCAGCACTCCGATGGGAACCTCGATGGGTCTGCTCTCCGGAATGACAACCGTTCCGGGTGAAAACTTCGCCAGATAAATCGTTCTTGAGCAGGGGGATTTCAATGTGCCTTCACCCGCCCGGACGGCCGGGCTAAAAGTGCAACTGCTTATTACGACCCCCAACCAGACCGCACGCCATTTGTTTCTGTTCATACGTCCTCCGATGTTGGCGCTATTGGATCAGCAGCATCTTTTGATGCCGTACAAATTTACCCGCGTGCAAGCGCGCGACGTACAAACCGGTGGTCACTTGCCTCGCCTGTTCATCCCGTCCGTCCCAGGGCGCCGGTTAGGATGAACAACTATGGGTTGCAGTATTCCCCCGTTAGTCGAAATCGCGGTCAGCTCCCAGGTGTGGACGCACAATGTGAGTCGATGATGCTTGCTTTTCCCACGGTCAGGGCACGCCGGATACGCTCGGGTTCAAGAGGAAAGGATTGTGGGATAATTTAAAGATAGAAGAGTATGAATATAAAGTCAAGCAAAAAAATGACGCCGCCGTAACTTGCTTCTAGTGCGTCGCCTCGAGCAGCGAGGAGGGCGTATGCGGGGTCGAGAGCAGCTCGGCGAACAGTTGCCAGCGTTTGTTCGGATGTCCGGCTGTGCCGCCGCCGGCTTCCACATATTTTCGGACAATGTCCTGGCCGAGATTGTAGTTGATGACGTAGCTGCGGTATTTCTCGATGAATCGCAGCCGTTGCTGCGCGCGTTCCCGGGACATCAGGTCGTAGCGCATGAGCCAGTCGACGGCCTGTGCGGCGTTCATCCTGCCATCGAGATAGGCGCGGGCCGCTTCGTTGCCGGCGTAACTCAGGGCTTCGGTCAGGTCCAGCAGCCGGTAGTAGGCCTCCGCTTTTTCCGGATCCAGCCCGGCCAGGGGAAACAGCGTTTCCTTCTCGAACTTCAGCCGTTCCGGCCCGGGCAGAACGACTTGCTTGCCGTAGTTGGCGCTGCCTTCGGCGATCAGCGATTGCGGGCTGAAAAGCGGATACACGGAAAACTCGACCCAACCGCGTTTGCGCGC
>CAZTNL010000516.1:1401-2994 GCA_964614885.1 uncultured Calditrichaceae bacterium
ATTGCGGGCTGAAAAGCGGATACACGGAAAACTCGACCCAACCGCGTTTGCGCGCCAGGTTTTTTTCCAGCAGCGCGTTGAACACATGGTGGCCCGGATAGCCCTCGTGCGCCGCCAGATCGACCGCGCGTTCGATGTAAATCGGCAGGTCGGTGTTCACCTGAATCAGGCTGAAGCTGTCGCCTTTGTACCAGTTGTAGCCTGACCACGCTTTGTCCGTGACATATTCGACGGTAAAGTTTTCGTTCGCCGGCAGTCCGACATGTTCGAGGGTGCGCCGGCGGCATTCGGCGATCGCGGCCTTGAAGACCACATCGAGCTTCTCTTTCGGGATGATAAAATGACGCTTGTAGTCGTTGAGGCGCTGCGAAATGCTGCCGCTTCCGGGCAGGGCCTCATCGAGTTTCGCCAGCAAAGCCTGGAAATGCCCCGCATCGTGCTGCGGCGCGACCGCGTCGTAGAGTCGCGCCGACTCCTCATCGAACGAGAATTTCCTGCCGCCAAGCATATCGATTCTCGCGCGCACAGCCGCAATCTGCTTTTTCAGGAAGTCCAGCCTCTGTCCCTCGATGTTCACGAGCGCCCGCCGGTCGATTTCGTCGAGCCGGCGCGCCAGTTCAGCAGCCCTGGCCTGTAATTCGGCGTAGGGGAAAGCGTCCGCCTTTTCTTCCGCCGATGGCCGCCAGGCCTCCGGGCCGTAATAGGCGTCGACGTAATCCGCATCGTAAAGGCCGATTTGCAGCACAAGTTTGACATAGGATTCAGCAATCGCGTTCATCGTTTGATCTCCACCGGACCTGGCGCAGCCGTATCCGGCCAGGGCGACAATAGTGAGCAGAGCAGTCAGATTTGCAAGCCGCATGCTATGGACCTTCTTTCGGTTGAACTACCGGTTCAGATAGGCTTCAGGCTATAAATTCACTTAAGCTGGTCGGGGCCGAATCACCCGGATCCGGCCTCCAACCATGAAGATATTATTGAAACTGCACCAATACCGGCTGCCCGTTGGCGGCGGCCTTGTCGGCGGCATCGGAAAAAATCGCCACCACTGCGTCCTGAGCTGCACCGGCGGGCACGACAAGCGCCACATCACCCGGTATTTTGGATGAGTTCATACCGGAGCTGGCGGCGCAGGTCACCCGGATATTCATCGGCGTATAGATGCCAAGCGTCAGCGCGCCGACTAGTCCATTGACAAAGCTGATTTGTGTCTCGACGACGGCAACGCCCTCGCTGCATTCCTCAGCCGCTTTAACGGTTTTCGGCGGCACCAGGCCGTATACCCAGCCCGCGGCGAATGACCGTTCCACGACTTTTGCCGACGGCTCCAACCCGGTTTCGATGCGCGCGTGGTAGCATGAGAAGGAGAGCAGGGATGTGATTCCGAGCAGCAAAACGAAAAGCAGGTGTTTCATTGAAACCTCCCTGGTTGGTTCGGGTAGATGTTGGTTGAATTCCCTTTGTGGATGAATTACCCAATAAGGCAGGATGGCGGGAGAATGTCAAGGAAAAGGGCCGGCCAATCTTTTGCCCGCCTTAGCTCCGGCGTAAAAAGCAGAAGATATCGGTTGTGAAATCGCTGTGAAACGTTAC
>CAZTNL010000517.1:0-1428 GCA_964614885.1 uncultured Calditrichaceae bacterium
AAAGCGGCGGCACCTTCGTGATCACCTCGAAGCCGACGAAAACCGCCAACACGAAAATATAGATAGACACTAAAATGACATCAGACATTGTGAAGCTCCTTAGCTGAAGTTCTGCTTGACCATTTCGTTGACGATCTCGCCGGCGTGGGTAATACAGGCGCCTTTCGTAATGTCGTCCTCGAAGTCCAGCGTTTCATTTTGAAAGAGATGTTTGAACAGCGTGGTGACGTTCTTCGAGTGCATCTGGCTGGCATGAACCGGCAGCTCCCGCGCGAGGTTCATGGCGCCGATAATGGTAACGCCATGCTTTTTCACCGTCTGCGTCGGTTTGGAAAGCTCACAGTTCCCGCCCTCAGCCGCGGCCAAATCGACGATCACCGAGCCTGGTTGCATCATTTTCACCATTTCTTCTGTCACCAGAAGCGGCGACTGCTTGCCGAAAATCTGGGCGGTGGTGATGAGAGCATCCACTTTGTGAAGCAACGCGCCGATAGCTTCACGTTCCTTTTGCAGGAACTCGTCGGACATCGCTTTTGCGTAACCGCCGGAAGTCTCAGCGTCTTCGGGCATCTCCATTTCGACGAAGTGGGCGCCTAGGCTCTCCACCTGCTCCTTAACCACAGGACGCGGATCAAAGGCCTCTACTTTTGCTCCCAGGCGCTTGGCCGTGGCGATCGCCTGCAAACCGGCGACCCCGGCGCCCAGCACAAAAACCGTGGCCGGGGGAATCGTGCCGGCCGCAGTCATCAGCAGCGGAAAAAACTTGCCGAGAGTATCGGCTGCCAGCAGGACGGCTTTGTAGCCGGCCACAGTCGACATCGAGCTCAGCACATCCATACTCTGCGCCTTGGTGATGCGCGGAATGTATTCCATGGCAAATGCGGTGATTTTGCGTTTGCGCAGCATCGGAATCAGCGTCTTGTGGTTCTGAGGCGGCAGAGACGAGACCAGGATGGCGCCTTCCTTCAACATGTCGATTTCGTGCTTGCCAGCAGCAGTACTCTTTTCCGGAGCCTGGAACTTGATCACCATATCCGCCTCAGCGTACAGCTCAACAACCTCCTTGATGATGCGGGCGCCGGCCTTCTCGTAGTCTGCGTCTGAAAATGTTGCACCCATTCCGGCGCCGGCCTCCACCATGACTTCATGCCCATCCTTGGTGAGGACGGAAATCATACTCGGAACGATCGCAACGCGCGTTTCACCCTTGGATATTTCTGCAGGGATTCCAATCTTCAAAATATCCTCCTCTAGAATTTAGCTTACAAGAGAATTCTTTATCGGTCCAAAATAAATCGTTGAATATAACAAAATAGATCCCGAATCACAAGCATTTCACCCGAGAATTTCCGTTATCAGGTGAATTTGTCGCAATATTTGAACAACCCTGTAACAGGCTTGAAACAAACCTTCAAATGCAACGGCTTT
>CAZTNL010000517.1:1528-2993 GCA_964614885.1 uncultured Calditrichaceae bacterium
TCGGCAGGTCGCCGGCGAATCAATATCTCGGCCTCTTTCCAGACAACGCCGACGGCAACATCGTAATGCGGCTTCAGGCGCCTGGCCTTTTTTACCGGCAGGACGGACGGATCCGCGAGCGTTCGCAAAGCCAGGCAGTGGCTGGCGACCGGGCAGCGGCCGCACTCGGGACAGGCAGGCTTGCACACAATCGCTCCCAGTTCCATCATCGCCTGATTGAAATCAGCGGCGCTCCCTCGGGGCAGAAGCTCCGCAGCCAATTCGTTGAGCCGCGTTTTTGTGCTGCTTTCTGCCGGCGACTCGTGAATAGCGAAGAGGCGCGCCAGAACGCGGGCGACATTCCCGTCTAAGACGGCGCAATCTTCATTGAAGGCGATGCTGGCCACCGCGGCTGCCGTGTATGGCCCGATACCCGGAATCGCCAGCAGGCCTTCCCGGCTGCCTGGCAGTCGCCCCCCCATGTCGGCGGCGATTCTCCTTGCGCCTGCGTGTAAATTTCGCGCCCGCGCATAGTACCCCAGACCTTCCCAGGCTTTCAAAACCTCTTGCAGCGACGCGCCCGCCAAAGCCATGACACTCGGAAAGGCCCGAACGAAACGCTTGTAGTAGGGGATCACCGTATCGACCTGCGTCTGCTGCAACATGACTTCCGAAACCCAAATTCGATACGGATCGTCTGTACGCCGCCACGGCAGGTCACGTTTGTTCTCTCCGTACCAGGCGAGTATCGAACCCCCGAGGCGGACCCGTTGTTTTTTGGTCAATCCCATCTATCGCTTGAAATCGGCATAAGGATTTTGTATATTTCGGCCTTGTTATCAAAGCCAGGACGACTTAACGTGTCAGGAGCAGGACCATGCAAGTCTACTATTTCACAGAAAAGGGATATGCCAAGCTCAAACAAGAAATCGACCAGCTCGAAAAATACCTTAAGAACGACATCGCCCAGGAAATTGCAACTGCTCGTGAACAGGGTGACCTGCGGGAAAATGCCGAGTACGAAGCGGCAAAGGAAAAGCAGGCCAACCACATGGCAAAACTGGGACAACTGCAGGAGCGGTTCGTCAACGCCCGCATTATACGGCGTCAGGACCTGCCGAAAGACACGGTCACTCTCGGCAAGCGGGTCAAACTGCTCGACATCGCGACCGGCACCCATGAAGAGTTTACCATACTCGGCGAAGGCGAAACCGACATCGACAACGGCATTATCAGCTACCAGACGCCGATCGCAAAGGGTCTGATCAATCACAAAGAAAACGATGAGGTTGAAATTCAACTCCCGCGCGGCGTCAAAAAATACCGCATCGTCGAGATCGCTTTTTTCGACTTAGACAGCTAGTCTGAAAAATTCATAGCCGCGGAGCCGCAGAGCACACAAAGTTTTAATTTTTTGAAAGTTAAGAAGGTAAACCTTTCTGATTTTTCGAAATCATGTTTTACGGTGAACACTTTTTCTAAGTTC
>CAZTNL010000518.1:0-2991 GCA_964614885.1 uncultured Calditrichaceae bacterium
CGTTGTTGTCGACCAGCGTTATCGGCTGCTCGATGATGAGCTCGGCCAGCTCTTTTGGGTTGGCGATGGTGGCCGAGCAGCAGATAAATAGCGGGTCGGAGCCGTAGAATTTGCAGATGCGTTTGAGCCGGCGCAACAGATTGGCCAGATGGCTGCCGTACACGCCGCGGTAGTTGTGCAGCTCATCGATGACGATGTAGCGCAGATTTTCGAACAGCTTCACCCATTTGGTGTGGTGCGGCAAAATGCCCTGGTGCAGCATGTCCGGATTGGTCACGACGATGTGCCCGGAGCTGCGAATCGCCTTGCGGGCGGAAGCGGGCGTGTCGCCGTCAAAGGTGTAGGTTTTGATGTCGAAATCGACGTCGTCCGACATCACCGTCACCAGCTCGTGCAGTTCGTTGACCTGGTCCTGCGAAAGCGCTTTGGTGGGAAAAAGGTAGAGCGCCCGCGCCTCGGGATTGTCCAGCAGCGTATTCAGCACCGGCAGATTGTAGCACAGCGTCTTGCCGCTGGCCGTCGGCGTCACGATGACCACGTTCTCCTCATCGAGGATGTGGCTGATGGCTTCGGACTGATGGCTGTAGAGCCGGGTGATGCCGCGTTGGGCGAGCGCCGCGGCCAGCGCTTTTTTCATGTTAGCGGGAAAGTCGGCGTACCGCCCTTCCGTAGGCTTCAACCGCCGCCAGGCCGTGACGTTGGCCATGAAGCGGGGATCGCCCTTGAGCTGTTCGAGGATCTGCGGCAGGTTCATTTTGCGTTCAACTTAGGGTTTGTTCTTCTCTGTTCAGGTTCCTGCGGGCGAGTTTCAGTCAGGCTTTGGTTTTCGATTCATTTTGTTTATATTGTGCCCTGTGCCGCCGACGATTCGGTCGCAGGGGAACCTCGAAGTACGCCACTCGGCTCGAGTGAACCAATATAACGAACATGCGTATGAATTGCAATCGCAACCGGTAACCTGCAAGCCGGGCGAGGTTTCAAATTTCTTAGCCACGGATTCACGCGGATAGGCGCGGATGAAAGACGCAAGCAGGTGGTAAAGTACCTCCCGGAGGTTCACTGACTTTCATTCAGCCAATCATAGATCTATTCTATCGTGTGTTTGGTATTTCACAAAACCTCCGGGAGGTTGAGTCAACAGCGCTAAATTTGGAACAAAGGAGTTTTCTGAATGCAAAAGGACAAACTGGCAAAAACCGACGTACCCATTCATCCATTGTTAGCGGTCAGGTGGAGTCCGCGCGCGTTTTCGGACCGGCCGGTGACGCCGGATATTCTGAAAGCCATTTTCGAGGCAGCGCGTTGGGCGCCGTCGAGTTTCAACGAGCAGCCCTGGCGCTTCCTCGTCGCCACCAGGGAAAACCCTGCTGCCTACCAGAGGTTGCTCGATTGCCTGATGGAACCCAACCGCGTTTGGGCGAAAGAGGCGCCCGCGCTGGTTCTCGTGGTAGCAAAGCTAACTTTCTCGCACAACGGCAAGCCGAACCGGCACGCCCTGCACGATGTCGGCCTGGCGGTCGGCAACCTGACGGTGCAGGCAACTTCCATGGATCTGATTCTGCACCAGATGGCCGGGTTTTACGTGGATAAGGCGCGTGAGACCTACGGAATCTCCGACGAGTACGAGCCGGTTTCTATTCTCGTACTCGGCTACCACGGGGATAAGGAAACGCTGCCCGATTCGCTTGCGGAAAAAGAAAGCGCCGAACGCGTCCGGAAGGAATTGTCGGAAATAGTCTTCGAAAGCGACTGGAACGCCGGCATTGAATAAGTCCCTGCGTGCGCAGACTTGGTTGGACTTAGTGGAAGAACGAAAGGAAAACAGGATGGAAAACAAGGCCGTGGACGGCGTTTCAATCAGTGTAATGGAAGACGGTCCCTTGATCGTCACCGGACTCAGCGAGCTGTTGACCCCGAAGGGAGAAGCGCTTCCGGTTAAAACCAAAATCGCGCTCTGCCGCTGCGGCGCCTCAGCCAAGAAGCCCTTTTGCGACGGCGCGCATGTGGGCGCCGGGTTTTCCGGAGCGCGCGAAACCGACAAGCCGCTCGACAAGACGCGCGCTTATGCCGGCGAAAAGATTACCATTCACGACAACCGGGTCGTCTGCAGCCATGCCGCCGAGTGCGTCGAGCACCTTTCGCCGGTCTTCAAGCTGGGCGCAAGGCCCTGGATTGACCCGGATGCAGCCAGCGCCCAGGAGATCATCGACCTGGTGGAGCGCTGTCCGTCCGGAGCGCTCAGCTATTCGATGGATGGCGTTGCCGGAAGCGATCCCGGGCGGTCGCCTGCGGTAAGGATAGCGGAAGATGGACCTTATAATGTCGAGGGCAGCATCGAGCTGCTCGTCGGCGAGGAGCTGCAACCGGTCAATAAGCAGCGCTATGCCTTGTGTCGCTGCGGAGTTTCGAAAAACAAACCGTACTGCGACGGCTCCCATTACGAGGCGGAATTCTCCGATGCTGCGGAAAAGCGATGGACAAAATGAGAGGATAATTTTTTTGGACAAATTAGTGTCTACACATTTAATGTTCTAACTGAATAACGGAGGTTTTTTCATGCAGTCGACCATCAAACGAATCGTTGTCATCGCGGGTCTGCTCGTCTTTGGCAGCGCCCAGGCGGGTGACACCTACCAGATCGATATCGTGCATTCTTCGATCACCTTCAGCGTGAACCACCTGGTCATAAGTAAGGTCAATGGCAGGTTTGGTGAGTTCACCGGTAAGATCGATTACGATGAGAAAGACATCAGCAAATCAGCGGCTGAAGTGAGCATCGCGACGGCAAGCGTGGATACAGACAACGAGGAGCGCGACCAGCATTTGAAAAGCGCGGAGTTCTTCGATGTCGACAAGTACCCGACGATGACCTTCAAGTCGAAGCGCATCGAGAAGAAAGGGGAGAAGTTGAGCGCTGTGGGCGATTTGACTTTGCACGGGGTCACGCAGGAAATCACGATTCCCATCGAATTCGGCGGGAAGATCCTGGAT
>CAZTNL010000519.1:0-2990 GCA_964614885.1 uncultured Calditrichaceae bacterium
GAATGTGACTGGAGTTCAGACGTTTGCTCTTCCGATCTACTAGTCACCGAGCTTCCGATACAACTCTCCCTCCTTGTAGTCTTTTTCAGCGAGCTTTTTCCGGCAGGCCATCAACAGCTTCTCGGCCTCGGGTATGCGATCGCTGTTGGGATAATCCTCTATAAAACGCTGAATGCTCTCGACCGCTTTCACCGTGTAAGTTTGGTCAAGCGAGGGTTTGGGCGACAGCTTGTAGTTGCACATCGCAATATTGAATTCGGCATCATCGCTCCATTTGCTCTTCGGGTACAGGCGGGTCAGCCGGGCGAACTCGTCGGCGGCAAGCACGTACTCCTTCATGCGAAAATGGCACTCACCCAGATAGTACTGCGCCTCGTCGACAAAAGCTGCACCGGGGTTGTTGAGCGTCAAAATCTTGAATTGGCTCTTCGCTTCAAAATAATCCTTGTTGTCGAACATCCGGCGGGCAATCTTGAAACGCTCGGTGGCCGGAATGTCAGGTTTCACATTGTAAGATTTGCACCCGTTGACTGAAATCAGCAACGACGCTAGTGCGAATGAGCATACGATGAATTTCAATGTTTTCATTTAGTTTCCCTTGGACCTGCGACGCCTTGCGGCAGGCTATCGACTTCTTACAGAATAGAATAAATATACGATTGAACCTGCTGCAGCTGTAACCAGAAAAGCCGGCAGGAGTTTTCCGGGGCCACGCTGGTTCTGCATGACCCCCTTTGTAAATGCCACCGTCCGATTTTCCAGAGATGCTACAGCATCTGCGGCAACGATGTCGGAGGTTTCTCCACGCAGTTCACCACTCCAGAGGACGCCACGTTCCGGCATTTCGAGCAAAGCCAGATAGATGACCACCTTCGCGCCTCTGCGGAGGTTTCCAGCGCCTGTGCCATTCCTATACGTGATCCCCAACTGTAGCGGCCTGAACTCGAGTAACCAGCGTCTTCGACCGGCACCGTCATTTTCTCTCGCATACCCGGACAGGTAGGTACGACTCGCGGTCGCCTCCCACCGGCTCTGGAGTCTCTCCTCAAAAAGCCAATTCGCGCGATTACCTGAGTCGAGCGAGCTCACAAACAACTCGTCCACGGCAGAGTCGCCGGGCACCTTCACTGTTGCGATTAGACTGTCGAGCAAAGCCGAGAGCACTTGCAGGTTATTCGGCGTTTGCGCGCACACCTCGGACGAAAATGCCAGGGACATTACTAGTATTGTCAGCCCAGAAAAAAAACCACTCACAGCTTACTTAGGTCGATTTTTAAAGTTCCCCGGTTCGCCACGCGGCGCCCGCGTCTGCCCGTGCCACTCACAGTCGCAAAAAGAAAGACAGCAGGTGTATGCGCTGTCGCTCCACCTCGGTCTTATCATACAGAAAAGCGTAGTTGACGTAAAAGTTTCGATGCGTCAACTTCTTCGATGTTTGATGCACGGCGTTTCCATCAAAAACTCCGATGCCCCAGCTATACACCTGGCCGTTGTCCTTGCGCCGGAACCAACCGGCCCGCAGAGCAACGTGCGAGAACAGCGCCTGCTCGAAGCCAAGATGGATTTCCCGCACCGCCTGCTTTTTCTCCTCGCCAAGGTTGCGCACATCCAGGGACAGCCGGCTTCCGGCTATCTCGTAGGAAAGCCCGACGTTGACGGCCTCATCGATAATGCGATCGAGCGGCTGCCGGTTTTCACTCAGTGAATCCGGCAAATTGGTCAGCGAAACGCCGACGCGCAACCCATTCTCCGGTTCCAGCAGGATCCCGTAGCTGAGACCAAGTTCATCAAAGCGGTCGGACGGATCCGTCGCCTTGCTCTGGTAGATCAAGTGTGCGGCGGCGCCGATGCTGACCTGGTCCGCGAGCCGAAGTCGGCCGTACAGAGCGTGCGAATGATTCTGCCTGTACCCGTCCACCGCAAAAGGTTCACTCCTATTCAGCGTCCCGGCACTGCCAATGCCCTCCTCACCCATCAGCACGCCGAGCTGCAGGTCGCCCGATGTGAAGACCGCAGACTTGACAACCAGGCTCAGGGCCATCAGAGCGTCGTCAATCTTTGATCCACGGCCCTGGAACAGATCCGATCCCTTTATGCCGACGGCGGCCGCCGAAATCGGGTTAATGAACAGCGTCAGGTGGCGACCCGAGCCTCCTTTATAGAGACTGACAGCGGCCGGATTAAAAAGAACCGACTCAATGTCCCCCTCAACCGAAGTAACCGCGCCCCCCATAGCGAGAGGCCTGGCCTGAGTCGTGTTGAGTGTGAAGTACCGGTCAGCCTGGGACAATGCAAGCGCCGGTGCGGACACCTGTAGGCAGAAAAACAGAGAGAGCAAACAGCCTTTCATACGGTTAACCGAGTCGGACCTCGCGGCCCAGCCGCGCGGACTCGTAAACAGCATCGACAATGCGCATTCGGTGCAACTCGCTGTCGTAGTCAGAATCGAGTCCGGGCGTATTCACGCTCTTGGTGAAATGTCTGAGCTCATTCTCATAAGATCGCTTGTATATGTTTTCCGGGCTTTCGGCCTGGGCAGGGGTCATATTTACCAAATTTCCGTGCAGTTCCTTATGGATGCGCAGCGGATTTAGCAGGGCGCCGCCGCTCTTGCCGAACAGGTTCGCGTAGAAAAAATCTTTGTCAGACAATAAATTCCAGCTTACTTCGATGGTCAGGGTTGCACCATTATCCAATCGAATAAAAACGGCTGCCGAATCTTCAACCGGTAGGCCGCCAATGTTGTTGTACGTGGTAGCGCTCAGGCTGACGGCCCGCGGCTCTCCCATCAACCACAAACCGGCGTCGAGCATTTGAATACCTAGATCCATAAAAACGCCACCGCCGGAAATTTCCTGATTCGTCAGCCAGCTCCCGGGCACCAGACTGCCTCGCCGGCGCAACCAGCCCGTTTTGGCATAAAAGATATCGCCGACTTCACCTTTCTGAGTGAACGTTCTTAACGTCAAGGCGTCCTGCCGGTAGCGGAC
>CAZTNL010000520.1:0-2986 GCA_964614885.1 uncultured Calditrichaceae bacterium
GGTTTTTTGAACCTGGTCGGCGGTTGCTGCGGCACCACCCCAGAGCACATCGCGGCGATCGCGGAAATGGCGCGTGAGTTTCCACCGCGCGCCCTGCCGGACATCCAGCCCAGACTGCGGCTCAGCGGTTTGGAGCCGCTGGTCATCACGCCGGAGACCAACTTCGTCAATGTCGGAGAGCGCACCAACGTCGCCGGTTCGCGCAAGTTTGCCCGCCTGATCACTGAGGGCAACTACGAAGAGGCTCTGTCTGTGGCCAGGCAGCAGGTGGAAAACGGCGCTCAGATCATCGATATCAACATGGATGAGGGCATGCTCGACTCAGAGGCGGCGATGGTTACTTTCCTCAACCTGCTCAGCACGGAACCGGACATCGCGCGCGTACCGATCATGCTCGACTCGTCGAAATGGTCGGTCATCGAAGCCGGCCTGCGCTGCATTCAGGGAAAAGGGGTAGTCAACTCCATCAGCCTGAAAGAGGGCGAGGAGGCCTTTAAGGAACACGCGCGCAAAGTGCGCGAATACGGCGCCGCGGTGATCGTCATGGCTTTCGATGAAAAGGGGCAGGCCGACACCTTCGAACGCCGCATCGAAGTCTGCCAGCGCGCTTACCGGCTGCTGACCGAGGAGGTGGGCTTTCCGCCGCAGGATATCATTTTCGACCCGAATATTCTGACCGTCGCCACCGGCATTTCGGATCACAACAACTATGCGGTCGATTTCATCCGCACGACCAAATGGATCAAGGAAAATCTGCCCCTGACACTGGTCAGCGGCGGCGTCAGCAACATCTCCTTTTCGTTTCGCGGCAACAATCCGGTACGCGAGGCGATGCACTCGGCATTTCTCTACCACGCCATTCAGGCCGGTCTGGATATGGGCATCGTCAACGCGGGCCAGCTCGAGGTGTACGAGGAAATCCCCAAAGATCTGCTGGAGCTGGTGGAGGACGTGCTGCTCAATCGCCGGGAGGACGCCACGGATCGGCTGGTGAACTTCGCCGAAAAAGTGGTGGATGACGGCAGTGTCGAGGCTAAAAAGGAAGCATGGCGGGATGCTCCGGTCGAGGAACGGCTGAAACACGCGCTGGTCAAGGGGCTCGTCGAGCACATCGAGGAGGATACCGAAGAGGCGCGCCGCAACTGCACGCGGCCGCTGGATGTGATCGAGGGGCCACTGATGGCCGGCATGAACGTGGTCGGCGACCTGTTCGGCTCGGGCAAGATGTTCCTGCCGCAGGTGGTGAAGAGCGCCCGCGTCATGAAAAAGGCAGTCGCATACCTGATTCCATACATCGAAGCGGAAAAGAAGAAGACCGGCGTTTCACAGGCGCGGGCAAAAGTGCTCCTCGCCACGGTCAAGGGCGACGTGCACGATATCGGCAAAAATATCGTCGGCGTGGTGCTGCAATGCAACAATTTCGAAGTAATCGACCTCGGAGTTATGGTGCCGTCGCAGAACATTTTGCAGAAAGCAGCGGAGGAAACAGTCGATGTCATCGGCCTGAGCGGCCTGACCATTGCGTCGCTCGATGAGATGGTGCACGTTGCCAGCGAGATGCAACGGCTCGGGCTGACCACGCCGCTGCTCATCGGCGGCGCAACGACTTCACGCATTCACACGGCCGTCAAAATCGAACCGGCTTACACCGGGCCCACCATCCACGTTCTGGATGCCTCGCGCAGTGTCACCGTGGTCAACCAGCTCGTAACCCCGGAGCAGAAGCAGGCTTTCGTCGATTCCACCCGCGAAGCTTACCGGGAAGCGAGGGAAGGGCACCGGCGCAAAGCCGCGCAAAAAGCCTTCCTGCCGTTGGCCTCCGCCAGGAACAACCGTCCGCGGTTCGAATGGACACCAGAGTCCACATCGCTGCCCAAAACCTTGTCCGCTGTCGTTCTCTCTGATTTTCCGCTGGCAGAATTGCGGCCATACATCGACTGGACGCCGTTTTTCTCAACCTGGGAGCTGCAGGGGAAATACCCGGCAATTTTTGAAGACCCGGCTGCGGGCAACGAAGCGAAAAAACTCTTCGATGACGCCAACAGGCTTCTGGACGAAATTATTGCGGGCAAACTGCTGCGTGCAAGCGGCGTAGCCCGGCTCTTCCCGGCAAACTCCGTCGGCGACGACATCGAAATCTACGCCGATGACCAGCGCGGAGAACCCGTGGCAACGCTGCACACCTTGCGGCAGCAGGCGAAGAAAACCGGAAATAATCCGAACCGGGCGCTTAGCGATTTTATCGCGCCGAAGGAATCCGGTGTGCGAGACTACGTCGGCGCTTTTGCGGTGACTGCGGGCATCGGATTGGTCGAGCTTGCTACCCGCTTCGAGGCCGAGCATGACGACTACAACAGCATCATGGCCAAAGCGCTGGCGGACCGGCTGGTCGAAGCGTTGGCCGAGTTGCTACACGGGAAAGTACGCACTGAAATCTGGGGCTATGCCGCCGATGAGCGGCTAAGCGCCGCCGAGCTGGTCAAAGAGCGCTACCGCGGCATTCGTCCGGCGCCGGGCTACCCTGCCTGCCCCGATCACACCGAGAAGCGGACAATTTTCCGGCTGCTCGGCGCTGAAGAAAACGCGGGCATCTCACTGACCGAATCGTGCGCCATGTTCCCCGCAGCGTCGGTCAGCGGCCTCTATTTCGCACATCCTCAGGCAGAATATTTTTCTTTGGGCCAGATTGGCAGGGACCAGGTTGAAGACTACGCCCGGCGCAAGGGCATGGATGTAGCCGAAGTAGAAAAATGGCTGCGCCCGAATCTGAATTATGATGCTTGAGCGATAATCTGAGGCCGTTCTTTTATAGCCTTTCATTTTTAACGCAGAGGCGCAGAGACCTCAGAGGTTCGCAGAGAATTATTGGTATGGTGCTAATGGGTTGTTCCGTGCATCGTTCCGCATCTTGCCTTCTTGTTTCTCAGCGTCCTTTGCGTCTCTGCGTTGAGAAAGCCAGCTCCGATTTAAGCCAGCCTTAACCTAA
>CAZTNL010000521.1:0-2978 GCA_964614885.1 uncultured Calditrichaceae bacterium
CAGTACGCCCGACTCTATTCCGAAGAGGTGGTGGCGGCAATCAACCGCCTCAATTTGCCACGCTATGGCCTGGGGAATTATGTGAACGAGAACAGCAAAGTCAAACCTTCCGCCAAAGAGGAAGTCATCATTGCGAACCTGTCGCGCGCCGGCAAGCGCTTGAAAGGCTTCTGCCGCACCAACCTGTTCAAGCGCCTGGAAAGTAGTGGCTATTCGTTTCTGCTCTCAGTAAGCCGGCAAATTCTGCGCAACTTTATTTTTATCTACGCCATCGACCACAACCTGCCCCTGCCCATCGGTACGCAGGAAGCAAATATGCTGGATGAGTTTCTCGATGACGACGACCTCGATCGCCAGGGAAACAACGGGACCCTCAACCTGCCGCCCGACGAGAAAGCCTACTATGACCAGGCTGAGAAAATTTACAAATCCTGGCAAAAAAAATACGCGCGACGATTCGACTGGCTCCGCGGTGAGCTCCTGCTGGATAGACTAATAGAGGATCTCCTCGCAGACGCTAGAGAAGCGCTGACCATTTTAGACCTGGGCCGCGGCTGGTCGCCTGATAAGGACCGTCAGCTCAATTCGCTACACGATTTGTGCATCAAAAAACACAACAACGAAAAGCTGCTTATTTTTACACAATTTGCGGACACAGCCAACTACATCATCGCTGCGTTTCGCGAGCGCGGCGTCGAGCGCATTCAGCGTGTGACCGGTGACACGGATGACCCAACCGCAATCGCATACCGCTTCAGCCCCAGAAGCAATGAGCGCTCGGTCTCGGCTTCGGAGGAGTTGCGCATTCTGGTCACCACTGATGTTCTGAGCGAGGGCCAGAATCTACAAGACTGCCACATCGTCGTAAATTATGATTTGCCGTGGGCGCTGATTCGTCTGATTCAACGGGCCGGCCGCGTTGACCGCATCGGCCAGCAGGCCGAGGAGATTCTATGCTACTCTTTTCTTCCGGAGGACGGAATCGAAACCATCATCAACCTGCGGCGGCGGCTGGGCCAGCGCATCCAGGAAAACGCGGAAGTCGTCGGCTCAGACGAAACCTTCTTCGAAGGCGACCCCATTAACATCGAAGATTTGTACAATGAAAATGCCGGCATTCTCGAACGGGAGGACGATGGCGAAGTCGATCTCGCTTCGCACGCCTACCAAATCTGGAAAAACGCCACCGACTCCCAGCCGGAATTGAAGAAGATTGTTCCGGAGCTGCCTAACGTGGTCTACGCCACCAAAGCGTTGGACCAGCACACTGGCGATCAGGAAGACGTCATTGTCTACACGCGCACTGGCGATGACAACGATGTCCTTGCCTGGCTCGACCAGGACGGCCGGGTGGTCACGCAATCCCAGCTCGCGATTTTGAAAGCGGCTCAGTGTGCCCCGGAGACGCCGCCACGGCGGAAGATCCACGAACACCACCAGCTCGTGGCAAAGGGCATCGAGCACATCCGGACCTACGAGAGCGACATAGGTGGCCAGCTCGGAAAGAAATCGAGTGCGCGCTACCGCGCCTACATGCGGCTGCGGCGCTACTACGAGCACCAGGAAGGCACGCTGTTCGCCACCGGGGCCTTGAAGCGCGCCATCGATGACATCTACAAATTCCCCCTGAAGGAATACGGCCGCGACGCCCTGAACCGACAGATGAAGGCCGGCGTCAGCGATGAAGACCTGGCAACGCTGGTGGTTTCATTGCGAGAGGAGGACAAGCTTTGTGTCGTGCGCGAAGAAAAAACGCAAGTCAAGGAGCCGCAAATCATTTGTTCGCTCGGCATGAAACGGGTTTGAAGAAAAGATTAACAGGCCGGGAGGCGAACGTGACGACCATCAGCAGAAACGATTTCGCGACTTATCTCAGGAACTTTGACTTTCAAGCGCTATTCAACGAGCTGGGCTGGGATCAGGTTGCCAGGCGACAGCCCATTGCCGTCAAGGAAGAAGTTTTTGATCTCAACGCGGTCGCCAGCAAAAAAGATTTTCTCATCCTCGTCTGTTCCCCCGCTCAGGACGGCAAAATTCCGGACGCCGCCACCCGCAAGAAAATCGACCGCGAAATCAGCAAATTGCATTTCGAGCACCTGCTGATTTTCATCGATGCCGACCGCACCCGCCAGGTGTGGCAGCTCAGTGTCAAAGAGCCGAACAAACCCGTCGTGGCACACGAAATCACCTGGCACAGCCAACAGGCGCCCGAACTGCTCTACCAAAAGCTCTCCGGATTGTTTTTCACCCTCGAGGAGCAGGACAAAATCGGCCTGGTCGATGTCGTCAAACGGGTCTCGGAAAATTTCAGCGCCAACGCGGAGCGCGTCACCAAACGCTTCTTCGACGGCTTCAAGAAGGAGCACACCGCCTTCCTCGAATTCATTGCCGGCATCCAGGAGCGGGTGGACCGGGACTGGTACGCCTCGCTCATGCTCAACCGCCTCATGTTCATCTATTTCATCCAGAAGAAAGGCTTTCTGGACGGCAACAAGAACTACCTGCGGGACAAGCTGACGCAAACCCGGGAAAGGAAAGGGCAGGACCAGTTCTACTCCTTCTACAAGGATTTCCTGCTGGTGCTGTTTCACAAAGGGCTGGGCGCGCCGGCAAATACGCGCAGCGCGCAAACCGAGCTCGAGATCGGCAGAGTGCCCTACCTGAACGGCGGCCTGTTCGACGTGCACCAAATCGAGGAGCGCCACCCGGACATCTCCGTTCCGGACGAGGCCTTCGAGCGGCTGTTCGAGTTCTTCGACAAGTGGCAGTGGCACCTGGACACCTCGCCCGACGCCAGCGGCAGCGATATCAACCCCGACGTCATTGGCTACATTTTCGAAAAGTACATCAACGACCGCGCCGCCATGGGCGCCTACTACACCAAGGAAGACATCACCGAGTACATCAGCAAGAACTGCATCATCCCGTTTCTGTTTGAGGCGACGCAAAAGGAGTGCGCCAACGCCTTTCGGCCGGAC
>CAZTNL010000522.1:0-2965 GCA_964614885.1 uncultured Calditrichaceae bacterium
CGGTGGAAGAAATGCGCAGAGTGCTCATCTCCGGCAGGGCCACCATTTTCGGCTGGCCCATACCACCGAACACCTGCACCAGCCGGCTCTCGAAATGCGCTTTCAGCGGCGGCGTCAGCGAGGCGTCGCCGGTATCGATGCGGTAGACCGCGATCCGGCTGAGCCCCGGGTCGATCTCGTCCAGATCTCTGGGAATCTGCACGAAAATATTTTCCATCAGATTGAGAATGGTTTCGCTTTGGCGCGAAAGCCGCTGGCCGGAATCTTCCTGCGCGATCGCCGGATGCGGGCCAGCCGCCAGTTGAAAACCAAGACAGAGCGCGATGAGTATTGATTTCTGCATTTTGCGTGTCGCTCTTGCTTACGTTAGAATTTTCTGACCGGTCTTGCCGCGGGCGGAACGCAGGAGGGTGCGCCGCGCCGAGGAGACCTCTTTCTCGGAAATGTCGTGGTTCACCTCCAGGCTGGCGCGCACGAGCTCGCCGAGCTTCTCCGGCAGCGAGTTGATGATATTCTCTACGACCTGCTCATCGAGCGTCACCAGCGATTTGGCAAGCACCTCGCGGTCCACGGCCAACGCCGCCTGCCGCAGACGCTCGCCGGGCTGGCGGATGAGCTCGTCGAAGGTCATGAACTGCTCCCGCACCTTCTTCGCCAGCTCGACATTTTGCGTTTGCAGATACTCGAGCGTGCCGTTCTGGGTGTCCTCGTCGAGATGATCCATGACCTTTACCAGCGCGTCGACGCCATTGGCGCGGACGTAACGCATCTTCTTCAGCTCCTGCGCCCGGGCGGCAAGCTGTCTTGCCACGTGCTGGTAGACGTCGGCCGGGATGCGCTCGATATTTGCCATCGCCGCGAGGACTGCCCTGCGCTCTTCCGGCTCGATCATTTTCAGAATCTTGGCGGCTCTGTTTGAGCGCAACTGCGCCAGCACGATCGCCATCACACCGGTTTTCAGCGGCTTGAGCAGGTGTTGGAGCTGGTCGTCGCTCATCTGCTGCAGGAAGGAGAGCGCATCCTCGCGGCTGTCGAATTTTTCCCGCAGCGCCAGGCGACGGATCTCTTCGTCGAAGCGTTTCAAAACCTGTTCGCGGGCCTGCGCCGGCACATCCGGGTCGTGCAGCGTTGCCATTTCCCGGTGCAGCGCCTCGCTCCTCTCCTGCCCCAAATACGGTTGCACCAGGTCGACAAGAGAGCGGGACACGCTGGTAAACAACACGGCCATGCCGGCATACGCCGCCTCACCGCCGGCGTCGATCCAATCGTTGAGCACTTTGGCGCAGGCCGCCGGGGAACCGACGAAAGCGTCTATGGCGGACGTTTTGAGCACCTCGAGAGCCGAAACATCCCGGCCGGTTTCAGCTTCAGCAACGGGTTTTCCCGGCGCAGTCGCCATTTCCGGCGCCGGCGCGGGCGTCGCGGTCGTCTGCGCGGTTGGCAACGGCGACTGCTTCAGTTGTTTGAGCAGACCGCGCTGCCCGACGAAAAACAGAATGAGCAAAAATACGGCAAGTCCGGCGGCAAAGGCATACGGCAGCCAGAACGGCAGCGGCGACTTGTCCGCCGGCAGCTGTTCGGCGGCTTCGACCGGTTTCTCCTTCTCCGGCGTCGCCGGTTGCGCGCTGAAGCTGGCCTTCTCCGGGAACTCGGCCGCTTCGATCCGCACCTGATCGCCGCGACTGGCATCCAGATTCGCGGTCATGCCGACGAATCTTCGGATAAACGACCAGTCGCTGTCGCTCAAACTGCGGTCGACGAGCACGTTCACCAAAATCCGGTCCAGCCGGTACGGGTTGCCGTCCGGGCTTTCCTGCAAATGGGTCGCCTGCGCCTCTTCGGCCGGCGCTTTGCTCAGATCGTCGGGAATGTAGGGCAGGCCCGGCAGATTCTTCAAATCTTTGCTGAGCAGCGCTTCCGGCAACCTGGGAAGCGGCCGTTTCACCGACGCTTTGCTGACTTTCACCCGCGTGTTGACCACGAACTTGGTCTCCGGGTAGTAGAGCAGCAGGGCGTTCTGCAGGTTCCAGTTGAGATTGGTCTGCATGGAGCGCTCGACCTCGCCTTTGGGCTTGTCGGAGCTGAGGGTTTGGGAAAACGCCTTGCCGGAAACTCCCCAGAACCCGATGCAACTGATCATGAGAATGATCGATGGAATGTGTTTTTTCATGACGCCTTCAAAGTTGCTGATTGAGCACGAATAGTACATCGGAAGGCGCGCCGGAAATCTTGACTGCGAGACAGGTTGTGTGACAAAATTGGTGGCCTCCGGGGAGCGGCTACCCGGCACCATTCTGGAACGGGGCTGGTCCCTGCGGCAGCAATGAAGAATGGCGCTGGCCGCCGGGAAAAAGCCCACTCAGGGCAGCCTAACAGAGCAAGGGTCCGTTTGACATTTTCGAACACCGTTGTTACACATTTAATTTACAACGTCGCAGGGACAAGATCCAGGGACGGGGGGCAAGTCTTCTTCGTTTCGCGGCAACGGTGGTACAATTATTATGATATCACGCTGCCACCTAGTCCTAATGTTTCAATTTTGCCAGCAACCGAGGAAAATCCGCAAACCTGTCGGCGAACTCTATTCGAATGGGTTGTGGTTCACAAAGGTTAATTCGCTTGTGAGAACGTCCCACTAAAAATGAAATCAAGGTTCCAAAAGGGCGACGAAGTTCAATCTGCCAGCGATCCAAGCCGTATCGGCACTGTCGTCGAAGTGTGTGAGGTACACGCTGGCGTGCAATGGTATAGAGTGAACTTAGGTTCCGTCGGCCGGCCGAAAATGTCGGAACCTGATTTGCGTCTTTTTCTTCCGAATCGTAGTCCGAGCGAGAATCTAGTAGGGGGCCACGTTGATGGTTATCGGGAATTCCAGAGACTAATAACCTACCAGAGATTACTGCGTGAGCACCCACTACGCAACAATATTTACGCCTTCAATGCTACGCGCACGCGGCTTTATCAC
>CAZTNL010000523.1:0-2951 GCA_964614885.1 uncultured Calditrichaceae bacterium
GCCTGTCTCGCCGTTGCTGTTGACAAAATCGTTGAGCGTGGTCCCCCCCTTTTCGATCGCCGCGCTCAGCACGTTTCTTATCTGTTCAAGCAGAGAAATCCATCCTCCCAGGTCCAGGCTGCCGGCCGGCGTCAGCGGATGAACGCGCGCCTGGAAAAGCGCCTCGCTGGCATAAATATTTCCCACGCCGACGATAAACCGGCTGTCCATGAGCAAATTCTTGATCGGCCGGCTGAGCGGGCGCGCTCTTGCGTGCAGTTGTTCCGGCGTGGTCGAACGCGCCAGCGGCTCGGGACCCAGGCCGGCCAGACGCGGATAGCCGGCCTCACCACCCGGCGGAATGGCATCTACCAAGCCGAAGCGGCGCGGATCGCGAAATCTCAGCTCGCGTCCGTCCGAAAGGCTGAAGATCACATGATCGTGTTTTTCAAACCGGAGTGGCTGCGTGAGCAAAAGCAGGCGCCCGCTCATGCCCAAATGCAGGATGAGCGTACTCCCGCGCCGCATGCGCACCAGCACGTACTTGGCGCGCCGTGCCACCGAATCGACGGTTTCGCCCGTAATGAGTTGTCCCAGCCGGTTGCTATCCACCGGCCAGCGCAGGCGCGGATCCCGCACGAGAATCTTTTCGACCCGTTTGCCGGGCAATTCTGCGGCAAGCGCGGTGCGAATGGTTTCAACTTCCGGTAGTTCCGGCATGGAATTGAGCTTGCATTAATGTGGATCGTGGTCTATATTCCCTGAATTCGTCCGGCGACAAGCTCGACATGGGCCAGCGCCGGAGTGACAAGAAACCCAAATTGGCCGCCAAAAGCAACCACAAACACCAACCGGAAAAATACCCCGCCTTGAACAGACAAATCCTGAGACTCGCCATCCCCAACATTCTCAGCAACCTCTCGGTACCGCTGCTGAGCTCGGTGGACACAGCGCTCATGGGCCATCTCGACAATGTGGCTTATCTCGGAGCGATTGCGATCGGGGCGGTGATTTTCAACTTCGTCTATTGGGGATTCGGCTTCCTGCGCATGGGCACCACCGGACTGACAGCCCAGGCTTACGGCGACGAAGATGCGCCGGAAGTGGCGAGCATCCTGGCGCGAACGCTCCTGATCGCCGCCGGCGGCGGGCTGCTGCTCATTCTAAGCCAGACGCTCATCGCCAATGTCAGCTTCGCCCTGTTGCAGGCCTCGCCCGAGGTCGAAACCTACGCCCACGACTACTTCGACATCCGCATCTTCGCGGCGCCGGCCACACTTTCGCTCTACGCGTTTCATGGCTGGTTCCTCGGCATGCAGAACGCTCGCTATCCCCTCTTCCTCACCATTCTGGTCAATATCGTCAATATTGCCTTCAACTTTCTCTTCGTCTTCGGCATGCAGATGAAAGCGGATGGCGTCGCCTGGGGTACGGTCATCGCCCAGTATGCAGGATTGGTGGCGGCCGTGGGTCTCTACCTGCACAAATATCGCGGCTACTCGATTCGCCAGCCCTGGCGGAGAGTGCTCGAAGCCGGCGGCCTCGGACGCATCTTCCGCATCAACCGCGACATCTTCATCCGCACGCTCGCGCTGATATTCACTTTCAGCTACTTCACCGCCAAATCCGCCGAGGACAGCGATGAGATTCTGGCGGCAAACAGCATTCTGCTGCAGCTCATCAACCTGCTCGCCTATGGTGTGGACGGCTTTGCTTTCGCCGCCGAAAGTCTGGTCGGCCGGTTCATCGGCGCCGGCGACAGCCAAAAGCTGCGGCAGACGGTGCGCGCCACCATGCTCTGGGGCATGGGCCTGGCGCTGGCGCTTTCGGCCATGTTTTTCTTCTTCGGGGAGGGCATTTTGCACATTTTTACCGACAAGCAAGAGATCATCCTGCTGGCGATGGTCTACATGACCTGGGTGGTCATCGCGCCTTTCACCAACAGCATCTGTTTCATCTGGGATGGCGTCTTCATCGGCGCCACCGCCGGCGCGCCCATGCGCAACTCCATGCTCTTCTGCACGTTCGCCGTCTTCCTGCCGGCGCATTTGCTGCTCAAACCCGCGCTCGGAAACCACAGCCTCTGGCTGGCGCTGACGCTTTTCATGGTGGCGCGCGGCGTAACGCTGACGTTGTATGCGCCGAAGTATATTCGGGTCAGGTGAGACAAGTTCGGTTATTTCTGAGGGCTTTCTCCGCGCCTGCGGGCCACGGAGCGCCACGTCGAAAAGGCACTGACGATGACCAGGCCCAGGCTCAACCAGTGTTCGGGATCCGAGAGCATCCTGGCGGCATGACCGTGTTCGGCATGCTCCTTTCCCCAGACAAACACGGCATACAGGCTCGAAGCGATGAGAACCAGTGTGCTGGCGATGATACGGAAACAGCCCCGTTTCCTGGTAAGCGTCTCGCCGCAGAATCGACACTTGATCGCGTCATCCTGGATTTCCTCAGCACAGAAAGGACACTTTTTCATCGTTACGCTCCTCCTTGTGTTTTATCAGAAAATTTGGCTTCGATACTCATTGAGGAAAAGAGCCAGCAAAACGCTGAAGACGATGAGCCCGGATTCTATCGACAGCTTGATGAGATTGTGTTTCGTGAAAAAATGAGGTGATTCCATATACGATATTTCTTCTGACTAAGTCCATGCGTTGAGTTTCAATGCGCCCCGGCTAACGGGCGTTCGGAGACGTCGGGTTCACCGACAACGGGATAGGGTTTCGAACGGGTGGGTTCAAGATAAGCAACCGGTCGGGAGAAAGTCAAGGGGAAAATCGCCGGTGTGTCGGAGCATCGGGCTCTCACGCTCTACGCGTCGAAGGGTCACTGACGTTTACGGCGTCGTGCCGAAGCTGGGCGGCACGCAAAAGACGCGGGAGGCAGGGGCACGTAACCGCGAAGCGGCGAGACGAGCGGCTATTGCCCCATCTCTACCGGTTCGGGCCGGGCGGACTCATTCCCGATATCAA
>CAZTNL010000524.1:0-2938 GCA_964614885.1 uncultured Calditrichaceae bacterium
GAGGCGACAAAAGACGGCTACTGCGTGAGCACGGATCCGGCCCGCCTGGACCTCGGGATGATCCACGGATTTCTCAGCCGCTCGTATTGGGCGGAAGGCGTGGCCTTCGACGTGCTCCGGAAGTCCGTGCAGAACGCGCTCTGTTTCGGCCTGTATCTGGGTGAGAAACAAGTCGGCTTTGCCCGCGTCATCAGCGATTTCGCGCGGTTCGCCTATCTGGCCGATGTCTTCATTCTGCCGGAATACCGCGGGCGCGGCCTCTCCAAGTGGATGATGGAGTGCATCATGCAACATCCGGAGTTGCAGAATATAGCGCGCTGGCTGCTGGTTACCAAAGACGCACACGGACTTTATCGCCAGTACGGCTTCAGGAACCCAGAGGATCCTGGCCTGTTCATGGAAATCGTGAATCCGCCGGACGGTGGCGATTAGCGCGCCCGCGCGCTTGCGCTTCACGAAAATTCAGTCTGAAAAATTCATAGCCACGGAGCCGCAGAGTACGCAGAGTTTTAATTTTTTTGAAGGTTAAGTAAGGTGAACCTTTCTGATTTTTCGAAATCATATTCTACGGTTAACAGTTCTCTAAGTTTTTGTTTCTCTGTGCTCACTGTGGCTCCGGGTAACATTTGTGAATTAATTCGGTTAGAGTATTATGCAGAAGTTGGTGAACGAACCCATCATTGGAGAAATTAAATGAAGTCAAATTGGAAATCTGTCGCTGCCATCGCGCTCAGTTTGGGCCTGGCAGGACTCCCGGGCTGCAGCCAGGTTGAAAGCAAAGAGCCGGCCCCGGCTCCGGCCGATGTCACTTTCAACGATTACTGGTATTCCGGCAAGGCCGAGATTACCCGCTACGAACTCGAACAGGCGCGCTACGGTGAAATGCGCAAGGGCGACGCCGTGTTGATTTTCGTGACCGAAGATTTTCTCGACGACAAGCAGGTCAAGTACGAGTTCGGCGACCGGGAACACGCCGTGCCGGTTTTGAAGCTGAACTTCACCCGCAAGTTCTACACCGGCATTTATCCGTACTCGGTAATGTCTTCGATCTTCACTCCCGTCGATCCGGAGCGGCAATCGACGCTGAAAGTGACGGCGTCGTCGCAGGAGTGGTGTGGCCACACGTTCATGCAGCTCAACAACCGCGGCGACAAATTCGACGTGCAGCTCCGTTCCTATTTTCAGAAAGAGGGCGACCGGGATTTTCAGATAGAGAAGGCGCTGCTCGAGGATGAGGTCTGGACCCGTATCCGGCTGAATCCGGAGTCGCTGCCAACCGGCGAGGTGAAAGTCATTCCCGGGGCGCAGTTTGCGCGTTTCCGCCACGTGCCGCTCAAGGTCGAAACGGCGACCGCCCGGTTGACCGCATCGACGGACGAGGAGCTGAGTTCACAGCCGCTGTCGGTCTACACTCTGGAGTACCAGGGGCTGGAGCGGCAGTTGCGGATCACGTTCGAAACCGCTTTTCCTCACCAGATCGTCGCGTGGCAGGAAACACACCGCAGCGGCTTTGGTGAGAATGCGAAACTTCTGACCACAAAGGCGAGAAAGACCAACTCCATTCGTACGAACTACTGGTCGAAAAACAAGTTGTCCGATTCGCACATGCGGGACGATCTCGGCATCATCTATTAGCTTGAAAGATTCATGGGCCGCGACGCCGCAGGTAAGGGCGCGGCGCATCTCGCCGCCTAGTCGGAGATCAGCTCGCTCCGTCTGCGCGGCATGAGGTTGCGAAACAAGCTCTTGACTTGCTCCATGGGCGAGACAGGCTGCCGCAGCAGAAACTCTTCGATGACGCGGGCGACCTTGGGGGAGCGCAGATAGCCGTACGACTTGTGCCGGTTTCTTTGTCCGTGGAATTCGTAATCGTTCTCAACCTCAACGTCTTTCGGCCTGATCCCACGCGAATTCGGGCCGAAGTCGTCCGCAAGATTGTAGTTGGTTGCGACCGGGTCGTGCAGATCGGAGAAATTCAGCCACGCCCTCTGAATATTCTCAGGCGTCGGCAGAATTTTGTCCTCTTTGTACGACTTGTGCATTTCAGAATAGATCTGCTTCATGACGTTCGGCAGCCCGAGCGGCGAGCCGAGCGTCACCAGCGTATCGATCTTTATTTCCGGCGTGAGGTAGGTGAGCACGTCGTAGGCGATGATCGTTCCCATGGAGTGCGACACCAGCATGATTTCCGCGCGCCGGTGCTTGCGCAGCACCGAGGCCAGCTCTTCGCGGATGCGCTGCCGGACGTGAATGCCGACCTTGTCGAGTCCCACGTCGACGTTTTTGCTGTCGTAGTACATCGCCATGTCCGTGAATTTCTTGCGCACGACGTAGTCGCTGATCCGGTCGAAGTTGAAGACACGGCTTTCCGTGAGAAACATCCAGTCGAGGCAGATTTCCGCTACTTTGAGAAAGCGCTTGCGCCATTTCCCGCTGAGTGCGGCATTGGCTTTCGCCCTGGACGGTGAATACGGATTGGAAACGTAGAGCGGGTGTTCCGGCTGGCGCACGCCAGGGTCGAGCGGATCAGAGTACAGGTACTGCGCCCAATACGCCAGCTCGAAGTTCCATTGTTTGACCGGAGAGTGGATTCTGTTGAGGCCTTCGCAAATGGCCCTGCGCCACCACTTTTGCAGCAGCGGCTGTGGCGGTTTGTTGCCGATACCGTGGATGCCGATGATGATGCGTTTTTTCCGCAGCATGATTCAGCCTCCCGCCTGCTTCGCGTCGTAGCCCCGGTCGCGCAGCCAGGCCAGCACCTTTTCGCGGACGTTTCCCTGAATCAGTATGTCGCCGTCTTTGACGCTTCCCCCCACACCGCACATGGATTTGAGCTGCCTGGCGAGCGCTTTCAGCTCCTGCGCTTCTCCGCTGAAGCCGCTGATGAGGGTCACGGATTTGCCCTTGCGACCTTTGCGGTCGAGGCTTACTTTGAGGT
>CAZTNL010000525.1:0-2934 GCA_964614885.1 uncultured Calditrichaceae bacterium
GGGGAGGAAGACGAGAACCCGCATAAGCTCGTGGCGCAAATCCTGGCCGACAAAGGTCTGCGCGCAGCAACCATCGGCGTCGAAGAGACCGTGCGTTTTTTTCTGTTCGATGGGATGCGCAAAGAAATGCCCGCGGCGCAGTTTATCGCAGCCGACGCAGTGACAGCCGGCTGCCGCATGATCAAATCACCGGCGGAGCTGGCGCTTATGCAGCGCGCCAACGACGGCGTCATTGCCGCGTACGAAGCCGTGTTCGCGCTCATGGAAGCGGGTATGTGCCAGGACGATTTCAACGACCTTTGCTCACAGGCGTTTCATGCCGCAGGCCTGAAAGGGGGCGCTGCAGCCCTGTTTGGCGAATCATCAGCCTTCCCACACGGCAGCCGCAAGCCGCAGGAGCTCAAGGAGGGAGACATCGTCCTCGTCGATGGCGTCGGCTCGGTAGAAGGGTACCGCGGCGACATCAGTCGCACGACCGTTTTCGGCGAACCCACAAAAAGACAACGCGAACGCTGGAACCTCGACCGGCGCGCACAGGACGCCGCATTCGCCGCGATCAAGCCGGGCGTTCCCTGCGAAGCCATCGATGCGGCGGCCCGCAACGTGATCAATGAGGCCGGCTTCGGCCCCGGCTACAAAAACTTTTTCCACCGCGTCGGTCACGGCATCGGCCTTGACACCCACGAGTGGACCTACCTGGTCAAGGGCAATAAGACGCCGCTGCAGCCCGGCATGTGCTTCAGCAACGAACCCGGAATTTACGTCTACGGCGAATTCGGCGTTCGACTGGAAGATTGTTTCTATGTGACCGAAGACGGATACCACGCCTTTACCAGACAAAGTCCGGCGATCGACCGCCCGTTCGGCTAAACGGGCCATCGACAGAAAAACGGCGCGACCAAACGTTCGCGGGCCGGCGCGCTGATGAGATAGCATCTCGCCTCCGCGAACCTCAGGCGGGCAGCGTCCGGAGCGCTGCGCGGCAGCTCCCCCCAATCGGCTGAAAACGTTGCCGGACGGATACTTTTCCCTTGCTTTCCTAAACTCATGTTCATATATTTCCACCACTTTTTCTGTTTTCTGAATATTTTTTCAGAAAACCGACTTTTAATTTTACTGCGAGCCTTTCATGCTTCAGGAAATCGACCGCAACCTCCCCAGAAAAGAACGGGAACGGTTGTATAAACGCCGGGAAATTCTGCTGGCCGCCTTGAAGGTGTTCGCCGACAAGGGTTATGCGCAGGCCAACATCGAAGAGATTGCCGAAAGCGCTGAGTTCAGCAAGGGCGCCCTGTACAACTATTTCTCCAACAAGGAAGAGATGTTCATCGCCCTGCTCGAAGAGGGATTTTCCGACTTCGAACAAATCCTCAAGGAGGGCTTTGACAACGACCTGCCGGTTCGGGAAAAATTCAAACGCTTCACCAAAGGGGCGCTGGAATACTTCGAGCACAACCCCGACTACCTGACGCTGTTTTTCAAGGAGAATCTGCAACTGAAAATCAAGCTGATCAGCAGTTTCAGGGAGCGCTTCGCCCACAGGCGGCAGGCTCTGGTCGAGATTATGACCGCGCCGCTGCAACAGGGCATCGCCGCCGGAGAGCTGCGCAACATAGACGCCGCGCAACTGGTCGAGGTCTTCTGGAATCTCATTTTCGCCTTTCTGCTGCACAACCGGTGCTGCGAAAACAAGGCGAGTATCGCCGATGATGTCAATGCGATTCAGACCATCTTCTTCGATGGCATCGAATTGGAAAAGCCGGAAAAAGGAGACTAAATGTCAGTAGCAAGTAAGATCGAGATGTTCTGCGCCGCCGCCACCTTGATCGTCGCAAATGTCCTCATTCCGCCGGCAGCGGCGGCAGACGGCCCGCTCACTCTGGACATGGAAGAAGCGGTTGAACTGGCGCTGAAGCACAATCCGGGACTGAAAACCGCGCTTGACAACGAGAACGCGGCCCTCGCGCAAATCAGGGAAGTGGCCGCCGGCGCTTTGCCGCAACTGGCGCTGAACAGTAACTACACCAGGGCCCTTCGCAGGCCGGCGTTTTTCTTCGATATCGGAGGCCAGGTCCAAAAAATCGAAATTGGGTCGAACAACGCCTACGTCGGCAACCTGCATTTGGAACAAACGGTCTTTCAAAACGGCCAGCTCGGCGTTCGCAAGGCGCGCAGGATCGCCAACCTGTTTTCGGAATCCAGCCGTGAGAGCACGCAGCTGACGCGCGACGACGTCATCCTGAATGTGCGCAAAGCTTACTACGGGGTGCTTCTGAGCCGTCAGGTCGTCTCGGTCTTCCAGGAAACCTTCGCTCAGACCGAAGCCCACTTCCAGGATGTAAAGAAAAAATATGACGCCGGCGTTGCCGCGGAGTTCGATCTGCTGCGCTCGGAAGTCGACCGCTCCGAAGCGAAGGCTGGTTTGCTGGAGGCAGAAAATCGGCTTGAAATGGCAAAGTCGGCGCTGAAAAACGCCATCGGACTGCCGCTGGCAAGCAAGGTAAACGTCCGCGGCGCCCTCGAATACAGGCCCGTTCCCGGCGACGAGATCGAAACACAGTCGCGCACGGCCCTGCGCCTGCGGCCCGAGATGAAACAGTTGAATTTGCAGCTTGAGATGGCGCGACTCAACACGTCCCTGCAAAAGGGCAGATTTCTGCCGTCTCTTTCCCTCGTCGGCGACTACCAGTTTCAGGGACAATCCTCCGACTTTCGGTTTGGGGCGACCGAACGCAGCACGAGCCTGACTGCCGGGCTAAACCTGCGCTTCGAACTCTTTAATGGCTTTGCTACCAGCGCACGCATCGAGCAGGCGCGGGCCCAGGCCAGCGCCATCGAGCACCAAACGGAAAGCGTCGGCCACCTTATCGAGATGGAGGTGGAACAGGCAGCCCTGCGCATAAAAAATGCGCAGGAAAGAATCTCCACGCGCAG
>CAZTNL010000526.1:0-2924 GCA_964614885.1 uncultured Calditrichaceae bacterium
CTTCTGTTCGGGATTACCTGGCTGATCGGCTTCTCCAAACCGCTGTTCGTCGTAGTCGGGTTCGCGGCCAGCGCCAGAGATCTCATTCTCGCTATAGGCGGCCTTTTTCTCCTCGCCAAAAGCACTACCGAGATTCATCACAAAATGGAAGGAAGCTTCCACGAAAAAAATGGCGTCGCCGGAGTCTCAATTGCCAGCGTCATCCTTCAGGTGGCGGTTATGGATATGATTTTCTCGCTCGATTCCATTCTAACGGCGGTGGGCCTCACCGACCACGTCATGATCATGGTCATTGCCGTCGTGATCGCGCTAATCATTATGATGATATTCGCCGGCGCGATCAGCGCGTTTATCGGCAAACATCCGACGCTGGAAGTCCTGGCGCTATCGTTTCTCATCCTCATCGGCTTCATGCTCATTCTCGACGGTCTGCATTTTCACGTGCCGAAGGGGTACATCTACTTCGCCGTCTTTTTCTCTCTGCTGGTCGAGATGCTCAACATGCGAATGCGGAAAAAAGGGCGCCCGGTTCATTTGGTAAAACGGTTCGAGGAGTAGAGGTGTCCCCCGCCGGTCCGGCGGACAATGTTGGCGCTGGGGAACGCCAAATCGATTTTTTTTTGAGAAAATACAGCATAAGAACGCTGCTGCAGCTCGAGCGGGCAAACTTCATGGCGCCCGCCCAAGCTTTTGTCCGGAGGAACGCGCCCCTTCTATTTGAGCAGCACCATGCGTTTCACCGCAGCGAACGTCCCGGCCTCGAGACGGTAGTAGTAGATGCCATTCGGCAAATGACCGCCCTGAAAGCGGACGCTGTGTCGGCCCGCGCTCAACAGAGCGCCTTCGATGGGCGCGGCCACTTTTTGCCCGAGCAGGTTGTAAACCGAAAGCGTGACACGCACCGGCCGCGGCAGCGAAAACGAAATATTTGTCGTCGGATTGAACGGGTTGGGGAAATTCTGCGCCAGCGCAAAGTCCCGCGGTTCGCTGCTTTCGCTGTTGACGGCGGTCACGAGTCCGGGCAATTCAACCATGTCGAGAAAAAGCACGTCTCCCTCGGTGGCTGTGTTTGCGATGTGTTCTCTGAAGGCAATATAAATATCGGATCCGGGCGCCACAAAGTCGGTCAGAGCATATTTGTACTGCACCCACTGTCTGCTGCTGTCGGTGGCAAATGGCAGCACATCCACCTGCACGGAAAAATTGGTCATGCTGTCGCGGACGGTTGTTGAAATGAGCACGTCCAGAGTATCCAGGAAACTCTGCTGAATCGTCGGAAAGGTGAAACCAAAATATTTCAGGTAGAATTTCAGAGAATCTCCGGGCTGCACGTCCTTAAGCTGAGGCGTTATCAGCCACTGGTCGTTCGCATTTCCGGTGGAGACCTGGCCATCGAGGTCTCCGGTCCAGAATGCGGCAAACGTTACCTTATTGCCGCCGCCAGGTGGCGCGTCGACGGTGTCGGGCGGCGGGGGAAAGCCCAGAACCGTACTGCCGACTGAAGACGCTATCCAGCCGAAAGGGGCGCCTTCATGCGCCATCTTTTTCCAGCCGGGCGGCGGAAATGTTGAGCCTTCGAACGACTCGATTGTGAGGTTCTGCGCGGCAAGCCGGGCAAACATCAGGGGGACGAGGAGTACGGCGAGATAAGTTTTCATGACTTTTTCGCTCAAAGAGTAATAAGGATTTTGCTTTACCATCCGGTGAGTTACTTACAGTTAAAACCACGGTAAATTCCGCAGTGAAGATAACACACTGAGGGTGGGAAGCGCAAGATAATTTTTCTTCACAACGGTAGCGTTACGGTCATTTTTTTCTTGTATCTGTTAAATGGATGTCATACATTTTCCAGCAATATCACCAGCGCATCATCCTTAGCTATCGGCCTGTAGAGTTACCAAAGCTCCTGCAACAGCCTAAACCCTGTAGTGCGACGCACACTCGTGAAAGGAGGAAAATCATGCCCGTCGCTATCCAGCCTGGATTCCACAAGCTCAATGATTACCACTGAAAACCGCTACTGGATTTCACTTAATTCTAATCGAACAACCCATCAAAATTCGGAGGGAATCAAGATGAGAAGTACGAGACGAGGGCCGCTACGGCTACTCCTTTCAGGCGCCGCGGTCTTGCTGCTGACCGCGTCCTTGTTTGCGCAGGGTGTAACGACCGGCGCGATGAACGGCGTGGTTACCGACGACAAGGGCGAAACCTTGCCGGGCGCCAATGTTGTTGCCGTGCACGTGCCAAGCGGCACCCAGTACGGCACCGCTGTCCGACTGGGCGGCGTTTTCACCATTCCGAACATGCGGATCGGCGGCCCTTACACCGTGACGGTTTCTTTTATTGGCTACAAAGACCAGGCGCTCGAGAACGTTTACGTGAACCTCGGGCAGAACCTCCGTCTCGATTTCAAAATGTCGGAAGAAGCGATCGAGATGCAAAGCATCGAGGTTACCGCCGAACAGAACGATGTGCTGAATAGCGACCGGACCGGAGCAGCGACCTTTGTCAATTCCAGACAGGTTGCGGAAATGCCGTCGATCAAGAGAAGCACGCGTGATGTAACTCGTCTGGATCCGCGCAGCGACGGCAATTTCAGCTTTGGCGGTCGCAACTGGCTGTACAACAATATTTCACTCGACGGCTCCTACTTCAACAACCCGTTCGGTCTCGATGATCCCGCGCCAGGCGGTCAGAGCGGCGCCGAGCCGGTGCCGTTTGACGCCATCGAGCAAGTGCAGGTTTCCGTGGCGCCTTTTGATGTGCGCCAGGGCGGTTTCACCGGCGCCAATGTCAACTCGGTCACGAAGAGCGGCTCCAACGTGTTCAAGGCCTCGGCCTATAGCTTCGTCCGGAACGAAAGTTTACTGGGAAACCAGGTGCGCGGCCAGGACGTCATTGCCAACCCGGACCTGAAGTTC
>CAZTNL010000527.1:0-2916 GCA_964614885.1 uncultured Calditrichaceae bacterium
GGCGGCATATTTCACGCCCGAGCGTTTCATCGAGGCGTGTGATCCCCGTCTTGCCCATTTGGCCCAGAATGTCGAACATGTGCGCCCGGGTGAGAACCGAAAGCCGCTGAGACTGGTCCAGCGCGGTGATGAGCATGCCGGAGAGGCCGTCTAACTCGGGTTCGCCGGTTTCATTAGAAAAGTCCACCACGGCAATAGGAATCTGCTCTCGAGTTGCTGAGTCAACTCGAAAAAGGAAGGTAGCTGCCAGGACTAATACCGTGGTGAGCAGAAGGCTGCCCGCCATCACAAGAAGAAAACCGCGCTGCCTCTTTGAGTGGACGCTTGATCTTGCGCCCGACCGCTTTGACTGGCGTGACGCTTTTCCCGGTGGTTCAGCAGCGCTGTGCAAAGACTCGAGCATTTCATCGGCGCTTTGATAGCGCTCTGAGGGTTCTTTGCGCAACGCTTTTTCCGCAACCTGAACCAACTTCGGTGGAATTTCTTCGCGGATCTCGGCAATTGGCTTAGGATCGTCATTCATGATAGAGAAGATCACAGCCTGCTCGTGGTCGCCCTTGAAGGGCTGTTCGCCGGTGAGCATCTCATACAAAACCACGCCCAGAGACCAGATGTCCGTCCGGTGGTCCACGCCAATGCCGTGGGTTTGTTCCGGAGACATGTAGGCGACAGTGCCCAACGTAGACCCTTCTTTTGTGAGCTGGGTCTTGCCGGTCAATTTCGCCAGCCCGAAGTCCATGATTTTGATATGGCCGGATTCGGTAATCATGATGTTGGCGCTTTTGATGTCGCGGTGGGTGATGCCTTTGGCATGCGCGGCTTGCAGACCGGATGCGATTTGGTTGGCGTAGTCAATAACTTTACTAAACCTTAAAGGTTTAGTAAAGTTGGCCGCGATTATCTCCCGTAACTCCAGCCCCTCAATATATTCCATCACAATAAACATCTCGTCATCATGTTCCTCGATGGCGTGAATCGTGGCGATATTCGGGTGATTCAGAGCTGCCGCCGCCTGCGCTTCTATTTTGAACCGCGCGCGTTCCTCGTCGCTGGCGGCAATGTGGCGCGGCAGAAATTTGATGGCGACTTCGCGTTTGAGCCTGGTGTCCTCGGCTTTGTAGACGATACCCATGCCGCCACGGCCAAGTTCTTTCAGAACCTTGTAATGGAGTATAGTTTTGCCGATCATGGCCACCTATCTCGCCTTACCTTTCATTCCGGAAACTTCATCCTGCGAACCACCGCCTTAAAACGGGGATCGCTTGCAACATACCGGAACATGCTGTTCGCTTTAGCTTTCAAATAAACGGCGCTGGGAGCTTTTTCATCAACCGCTTTTTCGAGCCACTTGAGCGCATTCTGGTTATCTTGCAAAACGGCATAGGTTGCAGCAAGAGCAAAGGAATTGATATCTTCATACTCCGCATGCTCAAGTATCCGGTCGAGTGAGCGCTGGGCCAATTTCGGTTGACCCGAGATCACATAGGTACTCGCCAGCCAGGACTGGATCAAGGCGCTGCCCCAGCCGTCCGTCAAGTCCTCCACATGAGCAGCGGCCGCCAAAGCTTCTTTGTCATGCCCAGCCATCGCTTTGGTCGTGGACAATTTTGTATATCCCCAGTCCCAGCCCGGGTGCAGGTCTATTGTTTTCTGAAATTCACCGGCAGCAGCTTCATAATTACTCAGAATCCAATACGCAATGCCAACAGCGTGGGTCGGGCCAATGCTGATCGGATCAAGCTGCTGTGATTTTAAAGCAACCTCCCGCGCTTCTTCGCCGCGCTTCAGGGCGCTCAACAGCAATGAGTAATCCGCATAGGCTGAAGCATCCCCCGGTTTAAGTTCTATCGCTTTCAAAAAATCTGCCTCAGCGCCCTGCCAATCCCAGTCAAAATAAAAGCGGATCATGGCGCTTGCTTTGTATGCTTCTGACAGGTCCGGGTCGAGCGACACTGCCGTGCGCAGTGACAATCTTGCCTCATTGAGCACTTCGTCCCGCGATGTATAGCTGAGCCATGCCTGCATGGTCAGGCTCTCAGCAATTCCGGCATAGGGAAGACTGAAATTCGGATCGATATCGACAGCTTCACGAAAAAAAGTTAGGGCCCGCTGCATATCTTTCCCGGAACCAACCGTTAAATATCGCCCCTTCAAGTACTTTTGGTAAGCTTCAGGGTCGGTCATGGTTACTTTGTCCAGACGCTGCTGGATGTTGCTCGTCAGGCGGAGTTGGAGCTGGTCGGCAATGGAGGTAGTGAGGTCATCTTCGAGCTTTAGAATTTCCCTGGCAGGCCTGAGATAGCGGTTGCCCCAGATCTGGCGGCTATCTTTCGTATCCACCAATTCTGCGCTGATGGCAAGTTCATCGCCGCGCTTCTGCAATCGACCCAGCAGTACACTACGAACATCCAGCGCGCGCCCAATTTCCTGAATGTTTTCCGCTTTGTCGCGGTAGGCAAAGGCCGACGCCCGGGCAATAACTTTAAAATTCGGGATGAGTGAAAGCCGGTTGATCACCCCTTCGGCGAGGCCATTGCACAGGAAATCCACTTCAGGGTCGCCCGTGCTGTTTTGAAATGGAAGAACCGCGATAGATGTGGGGGGCAAACCTTTGGGTTTGAGCAGAAACAATGCCGCCGCGATCGCGATGACAGCCAAAAGCGCCGCCAGGATATAGCCGGAATGGAGTGGACGCTTTCCGGCAAGGCGAGGCGCGGTCAGGATAGACTTCGATGTGGAATCCTGCTGGCGCTGCAGACGGCGCAAATCAACCAACAGATCCTCGTCGCTTTGATAGCGATCTGAGGGTTCTTTGCGTATCGCTTTTTCCGCAACCTGAACCAACTGTGGTGGAACGTCCGCGCGGATCTCGGCAATTGGCTTAGGATCGTCATTCATGATAGAGAAGATCACAGC
>CAZTNL010000528.1:0-2910 GCA_964614885.1 uncultured Calditrichaceae bacterium
TTTCATATCGCAGCGCCTGCGAACTCGTGGCGATCGTCTCTTCGTGAAAATATTTGCCATGAATGATCGAGGTGAAACCGTTTTCGGCGTAGTGCGACACCCGCTTCCAGACATTCAGCACCGAGCCGCAGGTGGTATCTACCATCACGCAGCCGCGCTGTTTCAGCTCCTGGAACTGCTGAATCGAGACGCCAAAGGCCGGCAAAATCACCACATCCTCAGGCTGCAGATCGTCTACGGTGAGCGCGCCGGCATAGTGTCCGCTGAGAAAGCAGATATTCATTTCCGTAAGGCGCTTGTTGACGTACGGGTTGTGGATGATCTCGCCGGTAATGAAAATCCGCCGGTCCGGAAACTTTTCGCGGGTCTGGTAGGCATAATCGACCGCCCGGTCGACGCCATAGCAGAAACCGAACTCGCGGGCAAGGTGAATCGTGACGCCGCGGACGCTCAAGGTATGGTCGTTGGCGCGCAGAAAGGCGACAAGCTCGCTGAAGTATTCCTGTTTGAGAAGGCCTTTAACTTCCTTGGCCATCCCCAGTCCTCGCTGGTAAAACTGCTCTGTTGACACCACTCCCTTTTCCTGCACCTTGTCCTTGTCCTCTGATGGTTTGCCCGGGTTTTCAAAATAGCTCTTCATGCGGCAATATAGCAATTATGCTCGGAAAGTCAAAACGAAACAGGCTACCTGTGCCGCAACAAAAAAAAGCCCCGTCTCAATGACGGGGCCTTCTGCACTTGCTGTTCGCTGCGTTACTTCACGCTGACTTCGATGAGCTTCGGTTTCGCTTTCTCAGCCTTCGGGATCGTGATGTTGAGCACGCCCTGTTCGTACTGCGCCTTGATCTTCTTGGCATCGACGCTGTCGGTGAGACGGAAGGACCGCCTGAAGGCGCCGAAGGTGCGCTCCCTCCTGAAGTAGCCGTCCTGTTTTTCTTCGAATTCGTTCTTCTTCTCGCCTTCGAGAGTCAGCACGTTGTTCTCGACGGAGAGCTTGAAATCGTCCTTGCTCAGACCGGGAAGTTCGGCGCGGACAACGAATTCTTTTTCGTTTTCCTTTACATCGATCCGCGGCTCAAAGCTCGTCTGAGCAACCGGGAAGAAGTCGTCGAAGAAGAGATCGCGAGCGACAGCAGAACCGAAAGGATTGAATTTGACCAACATTTTGCACCTCCTAAGTAATTGTTACTTAAAAGCTAATGATTCCAATTTTCACGCGCTCGTCGAGCAAAGCCTGTGCCAAACTGAAAACAAGCCAAAGTGAAAGATCGCGCCGCGCATCGTGTCAGGCGTGGCAGGCCGGAGGTGACATCGTGCCAGCCGCTCTGAAAAAATGAATGAGACCAGTATGCTATTCTGACGGAGACGATGATCCGCGGAGAATCCCGAAGGCCCGGGCCGCGGCTAAAAACAATTATCTTGAGCGTCGCCGGCATCAAAGCCAAAGCAGAGATAGCGGATCTGCTTTCCTTCGGCAAGATGGCGTTCTTCGTAGTGGGTCTGGATTTCCGTGACCGGGCCTTTCAGCCCATCCGCATAAATGTTGTCGGAACGCTGGTAAACCGGCAGATGCACTTGCCGGATCATCTCCAGCGAGTATTCGTAGAACGGTGGATCGTCTGTTTTTAGGTGGATTTTTCCGCCCGGGCGCAGCACCTTCCGGTATGCATCGAGAAAGGAAGGGGAGGTGACGCGCCACTTGCTGTTGCGTTTCTTGCGAAAAGGATCCGGGAAAGGCAGCCAGATCTCTTCGACGGAGGCTGGCGGGACCAGGAGCGGCAACGCTTGTGCCGGCGCCCGCAAAAACGCCACGTTCGGCAGGGCTTCGCGTTCCGCCCACCGGGCGGCGGTCCAGAGCCGCGCACCTTTCAAATCCACGCCGACGAAGTTGCGCTCAGGATGGGACTGCGCCAGCTTGATGGTATAATCGCCTCGGCCGCAGCCGATCTCCAGTGTCAGTGACTGCCCCGGTGGCAGGTAATCGAACATCTCGGCCATGCTCTTCCCGGATTCGGGATGGAACACGTTGGGAAGCGAATCCACTTCCTGAATTTTTCGAAGTTTTTTTCTCGGCATGACCCCGTGTGTTCATTGAATCTGGAGGGAAGCGTAACCAATTTCGAAGAAAATTGCAAGGTGAACGAAAAAAAAGGCCGCCCGGGGTACGGGCGGCCAATCCCACGAGTGGGAGGTACTAGGATCAAGGCCGGTCGTCCTGACGGCCTGTAAAGAATAGACACTCTGAAACGCGGGATTCTCCCAAAAGAAATGTTCTAAGCGCAACATTTTCGCGAGTGGCGGCAAGGTAACGCATTCCCGGATTACGAGTACGCAAGTCAAACGGTGCTGCGCATGCCACGGCATCAGCTTTCGTCCAGCACCTCCCGTACCTTGGCCAGCAACGCCTCTGAAGTGAATGGCTTTTGGACAAATGCTTTCTCACCTTTCACCATAGACTGGCTGGTGAGGTGGTTGTACGAGTAGCCGGAGACGTAGAAGACTTTCAGCGAGCCGGCTTTGCGACTCAATTCGTCCGCCAGCTCGGTTCCACTGGTCCCGGGAAGAATGATATCCGTTATCAGCAAGTCGATGTTGCTTTTTTGTTTGCTGAAAATCCGCTTTGCTTCTTCGGCATTCGCTGCCCCCAGGACGGTGTAGCCGCTTTTCTGGAGAATTCTCTCAGCTACTTTGCGCACCAGGTCTTCGTCCTCCACCAACAATATGGTCTCCATCCCTTCGAGCGATGGCCTCACGGCCACCGTCTCAATTTCAGACTGCTGCGTTTCGCTTGCCTGTGGCAGGTAGATGCGGAAAGTCGTGCCTTTTCCAGGCTCGCTGTATACGTGCGCGTGTCCGTCGCTTTGCCGGACGATGCCATAGACGGTCGCCAGTCCCAGGCCGGTCCCCTTG
>CAZTNL010000529.1:0-2906 GCA_964614885.1 uncultured Calditrichaceae bacterium
CAGAAGAACATAAACCTGACGCCCGACAGAAATAAGGCCGGGAATTTCAATCGCGCTCGCCTTCAGGAGAAGGTAGAGAAAACCCGCCGCCAGCGCGCCGCCCAGAAGCCCCTGAATCGTTCCCTGAATGTAGAGGGGCGCCCTGACCAGAAAGCGGGTAGCGCCGACCAGTTTCATGGTTTCAATTACTTTGCTTTTGAGCATGATAATGAGCCGAATGTTGTTTGAAACCAGCAGGAAAGCGCTGAGACACACAATCGCTCCGACCAAAAAATCGACCACAACGGCTATTTTGATGTATTTTTCCAACAGCACGAGAAATTCGCGACGGTACACAATATCATCTTCACTAATATCGGCCAGACTGCTGATTGAGTTAAATACGCTCTCCGCGCCGATCGCGGTCCGATAGTCCTTTCTGAGCTCTATCCGGAAAGAAGCGGGCAGCGGATTGTAGCCGAGGGCTTCAAAATAGTCCGATCCCTGGTCTTTGAAGAGATCGCGATATTTGAGCAGCGCCATCTCCTTTGAGATGAAAACCAGCTGCTTAACACCCTCGATGCCGCGAATTTCCTCGGCGAGGCTGGATATTTTCTGTTCGTCAAAAGAGTCGTCCAGGAACACCTCCAGCTCGACCCGGCTGCGTAGATGTTGTACGAAATTATTCAGGTTCAGGGTAATGATCAGGAACAGCCCAATCAGAATCGACGATATTGCGATGGTTATTATTGCAACAACGCCGGAAAATCGCGATTTTACCAGCCCTGCAAAGCTTTCCCGTAGTACGAAAAACATTGCCGCTCCCTAACTCAGCGTTTCACCGTTCTTGATCGAAACGACCCGGCGGGTCGAGCGATTCACCAACTCGTAGTTGTGCGTGGCCATCAAAATAGCTGTGCCCCGCGCGCTCAACTTGTTGAGCAGATTATTGATTTCCACTGTTGTTCCAGGGTCGAGGTTCCCTGTCGGCTCGTCGGCAAGCAGAATGAAAGGATCGTTAACCATGGCCCGCGCAATGGCAACCCGCTGCTGCTCGCCGCCAGAGAGGTCGTTAGGCCGTTTTCTGCTCTTGTGACTCAAGCCTACCTCAGCCAGGGCCCTCAGCGTCTTTCTCTTGATATCCTTCCGGCGCGCGCCGGTGACGCGCAACGCAAAGGCTATATTCTCGAACACATCCCTGTCGTCCAGCAATTTGAAGTCCTGAAAAATTACGCCCAGCTTCCTGCGAATGTATGGAATATCGTTGGGTGTGATATCCCGTGAGTCGTAGCCGTCAACGCGAACGTAGCCCTCGGTCGGAAATTCCTCCATGTAGATCATCTTGAGCACGCTGCTCTTGCCCGCCCCGGTGGGACCGACAAGGTAGACAAATTCACCGCTGCGAACCTCGAGGTTGATGCGCTCCAGCCCCTCGCCATTGTCGTAGCGCATACTTGCGTTATGAATTTTGACCATTTCTATTTCTTTGTCAAAACAAAATGTACTCGGTCGGACTTTTCAGTTCCCGGCCGCAACGAGAACCCATCGTAGACGCCCGTTATTTCGAATAGCTCTTGCGGCACTAGTTTCCGAACCGCATCCAGCGCGTATATTTTTTGCTCGTGTCTCTCGTGGTAGCTCTTCCGTGGTTGGGCTTTGTAAGAAACATAGAACTCGTTGATTTGTATTTGCCGCCTCCGGTCAAAATTTGAAATGCGAATATAGTCGAACTCGTCGTTCCCGCCGCGATCGTAGTAATTCTGAAAATAACGTCGCGAATTTTTTACCGTGCTTACGTCGAAAATAAAGACTCCGCCGCTTTTCAGCGCTCCCGCGACACTCGCCATGACCTGACCATATCTTTCCGGCTCGATGCAATAGTTGATGCTGTCGTACGTGCAAACCAGCGCCTCGTACTGCCTGCGCAGGGAAAAACGCCGCATATCCGCGGTCCAAATTGCTGTGGGCCGTTGTTTCCGTGACATTTTCATGGCGGCCACCTTCGACATACCGGGCGAATAGTCAAATCCGGCGCAAACATATCCCAGATTGCAAAGCTCGGTCAGTAGATTTCCTGTTCCGCATGAAATATCTAGCACGTGTCGCACAGCCAAAGGCGTCTTCGAAAAGAGCTTTTGCAGGTAAAGCGCCCAGCGCCGGTAGTCCACATGACGCATAACAAAGTCGTAAATATTCGCAAGATGCGAATAGGGACTAACCGCCTCTTCTTTTTGAAACAAGCTCAATGGCAAGTTTTACGGCCTCCTCCATGCTCCTGGAATCCGCCCGGTTTTTACCGGCGATATCAAACGCCGTTCCGTGGTCAGGCGAGGTTCTTACCACGGGCAGTCCCGCGGTAAAATTCACTGCCTGACCAAACGCCCTCATCTTCAGGGGAATCAGACCCTGATCGTGATACATTGCCAGATACGCATCGTAGCGTGGTTTGCGAGCGGTTGCAAACAAAGAATCGGCTGGAAATGGCCCTTCGGCTCGCAGCCCCTCTTGCCTGGCGGCGTCAATCGCCGGAGAAATTATCTCCTTTTCCTCGTTACCCAGCAGGCCGCCCTCTCCAGCGTGAGGATTCAATGCACATACCGCCAAGGCCGGCTCGGCAATGCCGAACATCGTTGACAGGCTTGTATCGATTGTCCGCAACGCACCCGTAATGCCCTCGGACGTCAGCCGTTTCGGCGCCTCTGAGAGCGGGCAATGTGTCGTCGCCAACGCGACGCGAAAACGACCGGCAATCATCATCATAACGACTTCCGCGTCAAAGCGCGCCGCCAGAAACTCCGTGTGCCCCGGGTAATGAAAACCCGCCAGATTCAGCGCCGCTTTACTGATTGGCGCCGTGACGATCGCGTCGGCATGGCCCCCTCTGGCCAGTGTGATCGCGGCCTCGATTGCGTGACCGGAAACAAGTC
>CAZTNL010000530.1:0-2901 GCA_964614885.1 uncultured Calditrichaceae bacterium
AATAACCACCAGCGCAATCACTCCCAGCCCTATCATGAGAGCCGGCTCGATGATGGACGAAAGCCCGGCCACCCGGGTATTAACGTGCGCATCGTACAGATCCGCAACTTTGGCAAACATGAGATCAAGTGACCCGGACTGTTCGCCGACGCTGACCATCTGCACCAACATTTGCGGAAAGAGTTTGTTCTCCCCCATGCCGGCGCTGATGCTCGACCCTCCGATGACGGATCGCCTGAGTTTGCGAAACGACCGCTTCAGATAGACATTCTGTGCGGTGTCACCGGCAATGTCCATCGAATCGACCATCGAGACGCCGCTGTGAATCAGCACTGACAGCGTTCGGCAGAAGCGCGACAGCGCCGCCTTGTACAGGAGGTCGCCGACGACCGGCATCCGCAGCATGAGCCCATCGATTAACCATCGACCGCTTTCAGTTTTTCTGAATTTTCTGAAGGCAAGAACCGCAAGCATCACAAGCGCAATCTCGAACGGGAGAAAGTCCTTTGCCTTTTCGCTCACATCCATCAACATCTGGGTCGGGGCCGGCAATTCGGCGTCGAAGCTCGCGAAGGTTTCTTTGAACTTGGGAATCAAGCCGAAAACAATTCCGGTGAGCACGAGCCAAAAGAAGGTCAGGACGAACTTGGGGTAGGTCACCGCCGACTTCACCTTCTTCGTCATCTCGTCCTGGTCCTTCAGGTAGAGCGCCAGTTGGTTGAGCACCCCAACCATCTCGCCGCCGGTTTCGCCCACCCGCACCATTGAAACGAACAAGGGCGAGAAAACGTCCCTGTGCTTTTCCAGCGACTGTGTGAGGTTGGCGCCGGCATTGATGTCCTTCGCCGCACCTTCGATGATGCTTTTGAAAGCCTTGTTTGACGTTTGCCCGGAGATGATCGACAGGGCCGTTATGAGCGGCACACCCGCGTCGAGCAGGGTGGCGAGCTGGCTGGCAAATATATGCTGATCTTCGACTTTGATCTTGCGCTGCGGGCCGAAGCCGAAGGCGCCAGCCAACTTACCCGGGTGAAATCCCGCTGCGGCGGCGCTGTTTCTCCCGGCCACGGCCGCAGTCCCGGGCTGCTGCGGGTGATTGAATTTGATTCTACTTCTGGCAGAAATTGAAACGGTTGCCACGTTCTGTCATCCTTTTCTGCAAGGCCCGTCCTGGCGCAACTCCATTCGCGTTGTTCGCATTCGGGCTCCTTCAGCTCATGTCCGAATTGACGCGCAATATTTCATCGACTGTCGTAATACCGGCGGTGGCTTTGCGCATGCCGTTCATGAACAGCGTCTCCATGCCCATTTTGGTGGCAGCTTGTTTGATCCGGTCAATAGGCTCGTCGGCCAGAATCATATTGCGGAGCTCGTGGTTCAGGTAGAAAAATTCAAAAATGGCCAGCCGGCCCCAGTAACCGGTGCCACCGCATTTGGCGCAGCCTTTGCCTTTGGCGAAGGTGTGGTCGCTGTGCGCCTGCAACAAGTGTCCAAAGCGCTCGAACTGCGCCGGTTGCAGCTTATGATCTTCGATGCAGTGGAAACAGATACGCCGGACGAGTCTTTGCGCCATACACAGGATAACCGAGGCGCAAATCATGTGCTTGTCGATGCCCATATCGATCAATCGCATGATGGTGTCGATGCTGTTGTTCGTATGCAGCGTGCTCAGAACCAGGTGTCCGGTCAACGCCGCGCGCATGGCGATTTCCGCGGTTTCGAGGTCACGGATTTCTCCCACCATGATCACGTCCGGATCCTGCCGCAAAATGGCTCGCAGGCCGGCGGCAAAGGTGAGGCCGATCTGCGGCTTGGCCTGTACCTGGGTGATTCCCCGGAGACGATATTCCACCGGGTCCTCGATGGTGACGATATTCTTGACCACATCGTTGGTATGATTCAGCGCCGAGTAAAGGGTGGTCGTTTTGCCGCTGCCGGTCGGACCCGTCGCCAGAATGAGGCCGTGCGGCTCCGCCAACGCCTGAATGAACCGCTTTTGGTGCTGTTCCTCGAAGCCGAGGTCGCGTACTTCCAGAGAGTGGCTGTCTTTGTCGAGAATTCGCATGACGACTTTTTCGCCATAGATCGAAGGCAGGGTCGACACCCGAAAGTCGACGCTGCGGCCGAAAATATTGAGCTTGCTGCGGCCATCCTGTGGCATGCGCCGTTCGGCGATGTCCAGCGACGCCAGAATCTTGATTCTTGAAATGATGCCGTTGCTGAGCTTGCGCGGTGGCGTCGCCACATCCCGCAGCGCGCCGTCGATTCTAAACCGAACGCGCAACGCCCTCTCCTGCGGCTCCACGTGAATGTCACTGGCTCTTTCCTGGATTGCCTGCATGAGAATCGAGTTGACATAGTGAATGGCGGGCGCATCCTGAACATGACTGGTCAGCCGCTCGAGATTGATGTCCTCGTCGGTAAGTTCGTTTTCCGGCAGCAGTCCGACACCGCCAGCCTCGTCCGCCTCGTCGGAAAAGTTGCTGCTGACATGAATCTTCGTAAGCCACTCTTCGATTTGCGCAGCAGGCGCAAAGTGCACGTCGGGCCGCAGGCGCGTGCGCGACCGCACCGCCTCCAGCGCCAGAATATCAAACGGATTGGCCATGGCCACGGCCACGACATCATCGTGCCGGTCGAACGCAATGACCTTATATTTGAGAGAAATATCTTCGGGTATCAGGTTGAGAATTTCCGGGCCAATAAATCCCAGCCCCGACAGGTCGACACGTTTGACGCCCTCTTCCTCGACCAGGGAGTCGATGATGGCGAGATTCTGCAAACCGTGCGTCATGCCGCGCCAATCCTTCTTTCGGCGCAGACGCGCGTCCTGAAAATATCCGGCCAGTTGTTGCCGTCATGCGAGTTGAATAAGCGTTCCTGCAAAGCCTCGTTCTTCCT
>CAZTNL010000531.1:0-2899 GCA_964614885.1 uncultured Calditrichaceae bacterium
GGCGCGACCTGCTGCAGCCGCGCACACAATGCGTCGAGGCCAAAATCGGGAGAAGCGCTGCTCCAGACTGCCCCCAGCTTTGCGCACGCCAGGCACGCGACCACGGCCTCGGGAACATTCGCGATGTAACCGGCTACCCTGTCACCACAATGGACACCTGCGCGGCGCAGGCCGGCAGCGCACCTTTCGACCAGAACCCGCAGTTGCGCGAAGCTGTAACACTGCTCATCAGCTTCAGAAAGTTCAGGTGATTCAACGACGAATTGAATCGCGGGTCCTTCGAATGGCCGGGCCAGAAGATTCTCAGCGTAATTCAACGTAAGGTCGGGAAACCACACAGCGCCCGGCATTTCCGCGCCGTGGAGCACGTCTCCCCGGTCTCCTGAGGCCAGCAGGTCCGTGAATTCGGCAAACAGCCGCCAAAAGAGCTCCAGATTGTCGACACTCCACGCATGCAGATTCTGGTAATCTGAGAAAGTTCCGCCGGTTTCCCTCTCGGCAAACCGGCGGAACGCGGTCATGTTCGAGGCCTCAATATTCTCGGGTGACGGCCGCCACAGGCAATCGGGCATGCGTTGTCCCCATTAGTCTGAGTTACAACGTGTGTCTTTCCGGGCTTAGGGATGGGTTCCTCAGTTACAGACGCACGTTTTCACTTGTCGTGGCTCCTGCTGCCAGCCGGCCATTCTGCTGGCCGGCGCCGAGCCACGCACAGAGTCTCTTGACCCCCTCAACCACTCTGTGGCAACACGATTCCAGCGCTTCAGCGCTAATTTTCTGCCCTCCGCTGTTCGCCGCCATCTTCAGAGCGGCGCCGCCGTCAAAATCGACGTATGCAATCCTGGCTGTCAGTTCCTCTTCCGGTCTGCCAAAATCCGAACCGGGCAACATCGCCACGCCGGTCTCATCGAGCAGACGGTCACAGAGATCCGCGCTGTTCAGGATGCCGCGGGCCCGCAACTGGTCGCGCAGAGGGGCAAAGTCCGGGAAGAGATAGAAGCCGCCACGTGGCTCCTGCACCCAGGCGCCCGCGTCGGTCAGCCGTTGCTGTATGTGTTTGCCGAGCGTCCGCAGAACCTTGCGCGAGTTGTCCAGGTAGGCGAGTATTTCTGCTCCGCCCTCAAATGCCGTCACGGCCGCATATTGTATCGGCGCCGACGTGGCCGTGAACGTCTCGCTGGCCACGGCAGCCATCGCGTCGAGTAGCCAATGCAGAGACTTTGGAAAGGTAAAAGTGCCCAGCCGCCACCCACCAGCGCCGCACCATTTGCTGAGACCGCCGCTGATGATGGTCCCTTCCGGATAAAATCTCGCAATAGAAACGTGCTGCCCTTTGTGGTTGAGCTCGCCGTAGATTTCGTCGGATAGCAGAATGACGCGGTAGCGTCGGGCCGCCCGCGCAAGAGCCTTGAGCTCCTCCAGCCGGTAGGTACCACCGCTGGGATTGTTCGGATAATTCAAGATAATGATGCGGGGGCGCTCCGGATCCTGGGCGCATCGCCGCTCGATTTCGTCGGGCGTCAAGCGCCAGCCGTTGACCGCGTAGGTGGGCAGCCAACGAATATGCCTGCCGATAATGCTCGCCTGCGGCGCATAGGAAACCCAGCTCGGGGTGGGAATGACAAGGTCTCCATAATAGACAAGCTGAATCAGGAACATCAGCTCCTTGGAGCCAGGTCCGATCAGAACGTCCTCCCCGTCATAGTCGATGCCTTCCTGTCGCTTGTGGTAGGCCGCGACAGCTTCCCTCAGTTGGGGCAACCCCTTGACCGGAAGGTAGGCCTTTTCGTGCGCATGTTGCTTCAGCGACTCTACCACCGACTCCGGCACGGGAAACGGAGATTGCCCGAGACCAAGCTTGAACACCTCCCGTCCCTCAGAAACAAGCCTGGACGAAAGCTCGTTGATCCGCAGCGTTGCCGATTGCGGCAGTCCGCGAACATTCAAATTCAGGTTTACGTTGGGTTGGTTCGTTTTTTTAGAATTCATGGCAGCCTCGACGACGGAAAAGAATTTGGATATCCTACGAAATCCCGGATCCAAAAACAAGCTCTATCTGAGCGAAGACACAACGGGGTAATCCGCCAGCTGTCTTTCTCAGGAAAACAGCAACCAGCGCAGGTAAGCTGTTGACATTCATCTCAAACTTTGTATCTATAACAACGAGCCACAACGGCCCGCTATTCCGGCGGTTCGACGGCCTGAAAAGCCGACGAATCGCCGCCGGATACTGCCTGTTATTTCAAAGTGGAGGTTCTACAAATGATCTTGAATGGAAAAGTTGCTCTGGTGACAGGCGCCTCCAGCGGCATTGGCCGCAGCACGGCGCTTCTTTTTGCTGCAAACGGCGCGAAAGTCGCCCTGCTTGGCCGCAAAGTTCCTGCGCTTGAAGCTGTGGCGACCCGCATTGAAAAAGACGGAAGCAGCACCATCGTCGTGCAGGCAGACGTCACCGACATTTCCCAGTGCGAAACAGCGGTCAGCAGAACCGTCGATGAGCTGGGCCGGCTCGACATTCTGGTAAATGCGGCGGGCATCATCGGCAACGGCACGATTGAGAGCACCACACGGGCTGACTGGCAAACCATGCTCTCCGTCAATGTGGACAGCGTTTTCAACCTGATGCAGCTGTCGATACCGCACCTGGCGAAAACAAATGGCAGCATTGTCAACGTATCGAGCATCACCGGAGTGAGAGCCTTTCCTAACGTTCTGGCCTACTGCGTCAGCAAGGCTGCGGTGGACCAGCTAACCCGGTGCGCGGCCCTGGACCTGGCTGGAAAAGGCATTCGTGTCAACGCCGTCAACCCCGGCGTGGTCGTCACCAACCTGCACAAGCGCGGTGGTCTGGATGACGCGAAATACGCGGATTTTCTCGAACACAGCAAAGGCACGCACC
>CAZTNL010000532.1:0-2885 GCA_964614885.1 uncultured Calditrichaceae bacterium
TTGGCCAACCTTGCCGAAGCGTTGCTGCAGCCGTAGAGACTGTCGAAAAAGCCTGACGGCGGGGAGCTACTTCATAAAGGTCTCGAAGTTGCTGATTTTCCAGGCTCCCGAGACCTTCGCCGCCGAAAGCACAACCTCTCGTTCCGCATCCTCGCCTCCCGGATTCTCGATACTCACATCGTAAAACAACGTCGCCGTCTCATCGTTGATCGCCTGGGTGCGGACAAGTTTGTAGTCGAGGAAGGGCTTACTTTTAGCGAGATCCAGGTCCGGGGTCATGCGCACGTTTTGTGTGAGTTCGATCTCCTGCTTCAGCTTCTTGACCGCCAGACCCGTGCTCAGCTCCAAGGCGCCCCGCTGGTTCAGCTCGATAAAATAACGAAACAAGAACTCACCGGCGACTCCCTGAGCTGTGTTCTTGTGGCTGCAACCCCAAACCCCGGCGATGAGTGCGCACGCCAAAAGCATGCAGCCTGCTCTTTTCCCTATCAGCATTGTTGTCCTCTCTCTCCCGTTTATCCAGCCTTCAAGTGAACCGGCGAAAAGCCGCCTCAGCATTACAACGGGCGAAAGGTACCATTTTCAAAGCAAAAGAGAAAGCAGATATTGCGCGCCCTTTGCATTTGCCTTTCACCGTTCGGTGTCTTATCTTCCCTGCAGGAGGCTGCCCCGCCTCCCGACTCTTGAGCGACCGTTCACGCGCCTGAACCAAACAGCGGAGAGAAATCATGACGACCCGATGGCTAAAGTCACTGTCCCTCATCCTCATCGCACTCTTTTTCGCAACGCTTGCGCACAAAAACACCTCGTTTGCGGAAAACGAGCCGCTGGTCAGCACTTTCTCTATCGTCGCCTACGACCCGGCGAACGGCGACCTGGGTGTGGCCGTGCAATCCAAGTTTCCGAACGTCCGCCCGATTGTGCCGTGGGCCAGAGCCGGAGTCGGCGCCGTGGCCACGCAGAGCTTCGCCAGCCTCGACTACGGAACCAAAGGCCTCGAGCTGATGGCCAACGGCGCCACGGCCGAAGAGGCGCTGCGCATCGTCCTGGAAAACGACCCCCGCAAACAACAGCGCCAGGTGGGCATGGTCGATGCACACGGCAACGCCGCCACGTGGACAGGAACGAAATGCAAATCGTGGGCGGGCGCCGTCATCGGCCAGGGGAACGGTCTGCCGCCCGACAAACTCGGTGACGAAGACGGCCGCAAGGCCACGGTGGTCACCGGCAGGAATTACACCGCCCAGGGGAATATCCTCGTCTCCAAAGCAACCGTGGCCGCGCTCGCCGAAACATTCGAGAAGACAAAGGGCGAGCTCTCGGACAAGCTGATGGCGGCTCTGGTGGCGGGCGGCAAAGCCGGTGGCGACCAGCGCGGTGAGCAAAGCGCGGCTCTGCTCGTGGTTCGCGCCGGCGCCGGCTATGACGGCATGGACAATTACATCGACATCTCCGTCTACGACCACAAAACGCCGATCGCCGAGCTCGAGCGCCTGTACAAACTGAACAATCTCTATTTCACGCAGTCGAAGCCGGAAAACATGATTCCGGTCACCAAAGAAATCGCGCGGGAAATCCAGCGCATCTGGAAAAAACGCGGCTTCTACGACGGCGAAATCGACGGGGTCGTCGACCAGGAATTCAAAGATCTGCTCATCACCTACATGGGCTGGGAAAATTACGACCTGCGCATCGCCGAAATTGAGAAGGTCGACCTTGCGGCCGGGGACCAACTGAAAATCGACCGAGAGGTGCTTGAGGACATTCGCAAGGTTTTCCGGGAAGGACTGTGGAAGCCGAAGAGGCGGTAGGCAAGAAACGTGATTCATTTCAAACAATGCCCCGGTTCGCTCATTTTGTTTTTTTCTCTCGCGTGTATGACGTCTTCCCAAGGCCAGGGGGCAGGCCACGAAATCGACCTGGCAGCCGCGAAACAGTTTTTTGAAGAAGCAAAAACAGTTTCCGACCACGATGGAGGCAGCCTCTGGGGTGAGAGCTGTATGGCCCCATGCTCTTCGTCGATCCCGCCAGCAGAGCCGTAGTTGCAAATCAACCCGACCTTGAAGGAAAGTTGAAGCGCAACGCCGACGTTTACACCGGCCGGGTGCCTGCGGAGACCAACATCGCGAACACGGCGTTGGACTGGGCGGGCCGGAAATGGACGACGCTCCTCTGGCCCCTGCCGGAAAGCAGGATAGACAGAACCAGTCTCGTCATGCACGAACTCTTTCACCGCGTTCAGAACGGGCTCGGGCTGCCGCCAAGCAACACACTGAGCGCTCATTTGGATGAAAAGCAAGGCAGAATTCTGATTCAGCTGGAGTGGCGCGCGCTGGTCGAAGCGCTGCACCTCAAAGGACAGAGCCGGGGGAACGCGATCACGGATGCTTTGATTTTCCGGAATTACCGAAACCAGCTCTACCCGGGCGCCGACACTTTGGAGTCGAGCCTTGAACTGAACGAAGGGCTTGCCGAGTACACCGGCGTCACGCTCAGTGGTCGGAGCCGACCGGAGCTGCTCGCCCATTTGTCAAAGAAAGTGGACGAGGCAGCAACCCTCCCGGGGTTTGTCCGCTCCTTCGCCTACATCTCCGGGCCGCTCTATGGGATCTTGCTGGACGAAAGCGGGGCGATCTGGCGGCACAAGCTTGCAGCCGACACAAACCTGGGGACCCTGCTATGCCGGATCTACGGCATCAAACCGACATCATCAAACCTGGAGCGAAAAGTTGCCGGGCGGTCTGCGGCCTACGGAAGGACGCAAATCGAGCAGCAGGAAAACGATAGAGAAGCGAAACACGAACGAAAGGTGGATGAATACGTCAGGAGATTCGTGAAGGGTCCGGTCGTCACGATGCCGCTGCGCAAAATGAACATCCAGTTCA
>CAZTNL010000533.1:0-2870 GCA_964614885.1 uncultured Calditrichaceae bacterium
ATCACGCTGGCGGCGATCGCGACCGTGCTCGGACTCGCCTTCATGTTGCGTGACCCTGAGAATCTGCTGGGTAAGGGCGAGAATCCGGGCATCACCTGCGCGCTCATTCCCACGAGCACGCCCGGCGTGGTGCTCGGCAGGCGTCACGATCCGCTCGGTATGCCATTCTACAACTGCCCGACGCAGGGACATGATGTGGTCGTTTCGGTAGACGCTATTATCGGCGGCCCGGAGCAAGCCGGCAACGGCTGGCGCATGCTCATGGAATCGCTGGCTGCAGGCCGCGGCATTTCTCTGCCCGCTGCCAGTGCGGGCGGAACCAAGTTGATCGCCCGCGTCACCGGCGCATACGCGGCCGTACGCAAGCAATTCGGCTTGCCCATCGGCAAATTCGAAGGCATCGAAGAGCCGCTGGCACGCATCGGCGGCTTCGCCTATCTCATGGAAGCCGCCCGGCGCTACACCTGCGGCGGCCTCGACGGCGGACAAAAGCCGGCGGTCATCACTGCGATGGCGAAATTCAACTTTACCGAACTCCTGCGCAAAGCGATCAACGACGGCATGGACATTGTCGGCGGCGCCGGAATTTCGCGTGGGCCACGAAATCTTCTGGCGCACACCTACTTCGGCGTCCCGATCAACATTACGGTCGAAGGCGCAAACATTCTGACCCGCACCCTGATGATCTTCGGCCAGGGCGCGATTCGCTCGCATCCTTACGCATACAAAGAAATCACGGCGTTAGCTGCCGGAGATGTCGCGGCGTTCGACAGCGTTTTGTGGAAACATGCCGGTCACGTTCTGCGCAATGCCTTCCGCGCAGTCGGACTCAGCCTGACCCGCGGACATCTGGCCAAATCGCCTGTGAGCGGGCCCGCCGCAAAATACGTGAAAAAGATGGCCTGGGCCTCCGCCTCGTTCGCCCTGACCGCGGACCTGGCCATGGGCATCTACGGGGGCACCCTGAAACGCATGGAAAAAGTCAGCGGCCGTTTTGCCGACATCTTTTCCTGGCTCTACCTCGGCACCGCCATCCTGCGCCGATTCGAAGCTGAAGGCCGCCGGACGCAGGATATCGCCCTGCTCGACTGGTCGGTGCAATATGCGCTGACCCAGATTCAGCAAGCTTTTGAAGGTCTCTACCTCAATATGGGCCCGCTTTTCGGAGGACCGGTCGCCCTCTGGGCCCGGCTCAACCGACTCGCGCAGCAACCTTCAGACAAACTCGGGTCTCAGGTAGCCCGCAGCCTGCTGCAGCCCGGTGAGCAGAGAGATGCGTTGACATCCGGCATCTACCTGCCGCTCAACGTGCAGGAGGCGCTCGGCGGTCTGGAAAATGCCTTCGGGCTGGTTACAGCCGCCGCACCGGTCGCGAAAAAAATTACACACGCCATGCGCGCCGGACAATTGCCGAAAACCGGCGTCGCAGAGGCCGCGGCTCAGGCGGTCGCCGCCGGCATTATCAACGCAGAGGAAGCGGAGTTGCTCACGCAGGCGGAAGAAGCCCGCACCGATGCCATTCAGGTTGACTCTTTCACCCTAAATGAGTACATGGGTATTGCAAAACCGGAAAACCCTGCCCGGATGGTTGCTTAAAGAGAACAGGAGAGGGAACGGGCTTGAAAGTGCTCGCGAAACTTGCATTCCTACAGAACCATATCGTTCAGCGCTTGAATTCGCCGACCCGGGGCTACCATCTGCGCATTCACAACAACCTGCGCCACCTCTACAAGCACATTCGCAAAGGCGATGTCGTGCTGGTAGAGGGGCGCACGGAGCTCAGCCGCGCGATCAAGCTGTTCTCGAACAGCCACTGGAGCCACATCGCCCTCTACGTCGGCGACGAGTTGATTCGGAAGGGGAGCCCGCATCGCGAGCGCTACTTGCGTGAATTCGGCGAGGATGCGAAGCACCTGCTCATCGAGGCCTTCACCGGCAAGGGTGTTGTCGCTGCGCCTGTGCGCAACTACTGCGAGCACAACATGCGCGTGTGCCGGCCATACGGCATCGACAGGAAAGATCTTCGCGCTGTCGTCGCCGAGGTAATCAGCAATCTGGGCAGACGTTACGACGAGCAAAACATCCTCGATATCGCACTGATGTTGCTGCCGTCGTGGCTGAACTTCTTCAAAAAGCGCAGCATCACCGCCTGCCTGGGAAGCTGCAGCGACTTCCGGGTCATCTGCTCGGGTATGATCGCCAGGGCGTTCCAGAATGTCGGCTACCCGGTCGTGCCGGGCCTGGAGCCGCAGTCCGAAAACGACAGCAATTCCGACCGGAACCCGTACGGAGCCACACTGGTGATGCGACACTACTCACAGATCCTGCCCAGAGATTTTGACCTGAGCCCAAACTTTAAAATCATCAAATTCAACATCATAGAAAATGGCCGGTTCGAATACAAGAAGTTGCCGTGGGAAGAGGCTGAAGGAGATTCTCCTGCCGGTAACGGCGCTGAAGACCCGGCCGCGGAAAGCGACTAAGTGGCCTCATGCCGGGCAGGGTGAGCAACGTCTCCCGGAAAGAGGCGCCACAACGATTCCCGGTCACAGGATGATTTACGGATCATTATTTGGAGTCAAGTCAATATGCTCGTAGGAAACATGGCCCACCTCGGCCCCGGCAGTCGCCGGCAGTTAAACAGCGCACCCGCGCGCACGCTGCTCTTTCTGCTTTTGCTGACTTATGTGGCCATCGTAGCGGGATGCGCCGCCAGCCAGAAGAAACCCGACCTTGCCCTGCTCTACACACGGTCGGCTCGCCACCACGACTACACACAGAATCCGGTCATCCTCATTCCGGGCATTCTCGGTTCGAAACTGGTAGAACAGGAGACCGGGCGCCTGGTTTGGGGCGCATTCACCGGAGGC
>CAZTNL010000534.1:0-2867 GCA_964614885.1 uncultured Calditrichaceae bacterium
GCAAGGCGCACGCATTTTTCAACAGCAAGGGCGTGTTTGTCGTCAATTCGGCGGGAGACGCCTGGCAGGCTTTTGGAGACGGTTTGCTGCTCTGGCGCCAGCCGGCCTATGAACATCTTTTGCGGGCTTGCGCAACTTCGCTTGAGGAACTGCTTCTTGTGTTTTTCTCTGAAGCGGGTTCCGGAGAAATTCCGGAGTGCCTGCGGAAGTTGCACGCGTCGCTGCCGCCGGAATTTCCGGCGCAAACCTGGCTCGAAGACAGACCCGGCAGTGAGTACTATGAAAAATTGCGCATGCCCTCGTTGCTGAGCCTCCCCATGCCCATGGCAGCGACCTGGAGTAAACAGGAAGAAACCGTCGACGCGCATGGAATTCATCGCCGCGGCCAGCGCCCGCAACTTCGTGAATCCGGCCTGCACGACCCGGACGACGCCGGCATCGACTTAATGTTTTTGCCTCCGAGGCAGGCGGTTCCAGATTGGCTGGTCTTCGACGAGTTCAAGGGTGTTATATCTTCGGACTCGACGCGCAAGTTGATCCGGGAAAATCCGGCGTTTGCATCGGTGCGTTACATACAGACCCGCCGCTTTTCTCCGGCGTATGCGGGATTTCTGTTCAGCGCGGCAGGCGGGATTTTCGTGCATCCGGGTACGGAAGGCGCCGTTGGCGCAGGCATCGGCTACGGCGTTCTCGACCGGCTGCTGCTCCTGGCGAATGTCTCGCTTGACCTGCGGTATGTGCAGATGGGCTGGCCGGCGGATAGACAGTACCTCGCAACCAGCGTCGGCGGCGGGCTGCATTTCGCCCTGCCGCGAGCGCTGCGCCTGCTCGACACCTTTCGATTCGAAATGGGAAATGCCTGGGAGTGGGGTAGCCGATTCGACCTGTTTGACAGTCGAATCGCCGTGGGCGTGGAGTTGCCGTCACTACCGCTGGGCTTTACTTACGCCGGTCTGAAACCGAGGCTCATGTTTCAACGCATCGACACCGGAGCGACAGTGAGCGCCTTTTACCTGCAGATCGTGCTGCATTGAGCGCGCGATCGCCTGGGGCGTCTCACACCGATTTTATCACCACCACCGTAATGTCATCGTCCGGCTCGCTGGAAGCTTCGTGCTTCTTCACCGCCTCGTACACGTCATCGACGATCTCTTTCGCCGATTTGGTTCGCACTTCTTTCAGCAGGGTCTGCAGGCGGGCTTCGCCAAACATGTCCTCGCGCTCGTTGTTGGCCTCGGTGACGCCGTCTGAGTAAATGACTACGACATCGCCGGGCTGCATTTCGATACTGTCGTCCTCGTACGGGACATCGGGCAACATACCGACGACCAGCCCACCTTCTTTCAAAGGCGTAATCTCACCCGTGGCTTTCACATGATAGGGATAGTTGTGGCCGGCGTTCACGTAGTGGTAAGTTCGCGCGCCCGGATCGAGGATGCCGCAAAAAAGCGTGACGAATTTGTTGTCCTCGGTATTTCGGCAAAGGAAATTGTTTGTTTTCGAAATGCACTCCACGAGGTTGCGGTTGCTCATCGCCTGATTTCGCATCGTGGCCTGCAGGTGCGACATGAGCAAAGCCGCGGGAATGCCTTTGCCGGCGACGTCACCGAGCGCGATGCACCAGCGCTCCTTTTCCAGCTCGAAAAAGTCGAAATAGTCGCCGCCCACGTTTTTCGCCGGGTAGCTGGCGCCGGCAATGTCGAAGTTGGGAACCGTCGGCGATTCCTTGGGCAGCAGCCGCTCCTGGATTTCCTTGGCCATCTCCAGCTCCTGCTCGAGCTGGTGGAAACGTTTCTCCTCGGCGTAGAGTCTGGCATTTTCAATCACCTGTGCCGACTGGGTGGCGATAATCGTCAGCAGTCGCTGGTCGTCGATGGTAAAGCCTCCAACCTCTTTCTTGTTGAAAAGATTGAGCACGCCGATCAGGTTGCCTTTGCAGACGAGCGGCACGCTCAGCAGCGACTTAATCGAACTTTCACGGCTCCCGACATGCCCGAATTCTTTGCTGGTCTGAAAGTCGTTGACCAGAAGCGGCTTGTTGTGCGTGAGCATCCATCCGCTCAGCTCCTGGTCGAGGCGGTACTTGAAGCGGGGCGTGGTTTCATCCGCCTTGCGAATCATGGTTTTGAAAGGATTGGCTTGGAGGTCGTCCTTCTCCAGCAAATTGATGGTACCCTGCTCCGCCTTGATCGCTTTGACCGATTCTGAGACGACCTTCTGCATGATGTTGTCCAGAGACATGGTCGAGCTGATGGCGCCGGAGAGCACGTTGAGCAGAGAAAGCTCTTCTATCGCCTTGCGCAGCCCGCTGATCTCCTGTCGGAGCCTCTGAACTTCCTCGTCGTCGCTGTTTTTTCTGTTAAGCATGGTGTGCTCCTGGATTGAGGCGTCTCCCGACGCTGGCGCGCTTACAAAATCTTCAGGGAAAACATGAACTCTTTGGCGGAATCCCGGTTTCGTTCAAACCCGACTGCGTAGCCGGCGGAAAGGGTCATTTTCAAATTCGACAACACGAGAATTCTGAAGTCGATCTGCCCGCCAATGTCAACCACTTCGCGGCGTGTGCCGCGGTCATCGAAGTTAGTAACAAGACCTGTAGAAAACAAGGAAACTCTCGCCCAAGTGCTATAAAAGCCGGGCACGCCGAGCCTCCGGAATCTCAGAGGTGGCAGATTCCACTCCAGAATGGCCTTGCCAAAGTTGCGGCCGCCGATTTCGTTGAGATCGAAACCGGGCAGACTGTAATAGTCACGATAGCGTTTTTCCGTCAAATGGTCAACCCAATTATTGCCGAAGCCGCCGAAAAAGAAACTGGCGAACGGGTTGTCGCGCGCTCCCAGCGCCTGCCCGGCGGCGGTGCGCAACCA
>CAZTNL010000535.1:0-2859 GCA_964614885.1 uncultured Calditrichaceae bacterium
GTCAGCTATGTGCGCGCGCGCGCCGAAGCGCTCGGCTTTCACTGCAAGGTGGGCATTATGCAGCGACCGGAGCGCGTGGTCTACATCGGTTTTAGCGCGATCGTTCACATGAAAGTGTTGATTTTCGCCATCATGCTCATCGCGATTTTCGCCAATGTGACCGCCATTCAGCGCATCGCGCATGTATGGACTCAGGAAGCGTTAGAGAAAAAACGGGCGAAGCTTACGCCGGAAGAAATGAACGATTTGCTATAACTTGATTTCGGCGGAAACGTCCGGCCGAAATCGTTTGTTGACTTTCAATCAAACGCGCGGACTAAGCGTACCCGCTTCGAGCGGGATTTTTCTCTTTTGGGATTTCTAAAACAGGAGGGCCAAGTGGACCAAAAAGAAATCGTTATCGAAGAACCGAAAGGCAAGCTAGGTGTGCTGCTCCCCGGAATGGGAGCGGTCGCAACGACTTTCATGGCCGGTATTCACGCCGTGCGGAAAGGGATTGCCAAACCTATCGGTTCGGTGACTCAAATGGGAACCATCAGACTGGGTAAACGCACGGACAACCGTACGCCGCATATAAAGGACTTTGTGCCAATCGCCACCCTTGACGACATCGTGTTTGGTGGGTGGGATATTTTCCCGGAGAACAGCTTTCAGGCCGCGAGCAACGCCGGGGTTCTCGACCGCTACTTGCTCGAGCAAATCAAGCCGGAGCTGGAGCAAGTGCGCCCCTGGCCGGCCGTCTTCGACAAAAACTACGTCAAGAAGCTCGACGGAACCAACATTAAATCCGCCACCAACAAAATGGAGCTGGCCGAGGCGATTCGCACGGACATCCAGAACTTCAAGAAGGAACACAACCTCGACCGCATGGTCATGGTCTGGTGCGGCAGCACGGAAATTTACATGGCGCCCGACGACGACATTTACAACGACCTGGGCGCATTCGAAAAGGCGATGCGGGAGAACAGCCCCAAAATCGCTCCAAGCATGCTGTACGCCTATGCCGCTATTGCGGAAGGTGTCCCGTACGCCAACGGCGCTCCCAACCTTTCGGTCGATTTCCCGGCCATGGTCGAGTTCGCCAGGAAACAAGGCGTGCCGATCATGGGCAAGGATTTCAAGACCGGGCAAACGCTGATGAAAACGATTATCGCTCCTGGCCTGAAAGCGCGGTATCTCGGTTTGAGCGGATGGTTTTCCACCAACATCCTCGGCAACCGCGACGGAGAAGTGCTCGACGACCCGGAGTCGTTCAAGACCAAGGAAGTCAGCAAACTGGGGGTCCTCGAGTACATTCTGCAGCCTAAAGTTTATCCGGATCTCTACGGCAACATCCACCACAAGGTGCGAATCAACTACTACCCGCCGCGTGGGGATAACAAGGAGGGCTGGGACAACATCGATATCTTCGGCTGGCTCGGCTACCCGATGCAGATCAAGATCGACTTTCTCTGCCGCGACAGCATTTTGGCCGCGCCGATTGTGCTCGACCTTGTTTTGTTCCTGGATCTGGCCTCGCGCTCCGGCATGAAGGGCATTCAGGAGTGGCTCTCTTTCTACTTCAAGAGTCCCGCCGCGGCCCCCGGTCTGTACCCGGAACACGACATATTTATCCAGCTCATGAAGTTGAAAAACACGTTGCGCTGGCTGAAAGGTGAGGAGCTCATTACGCATCTCGGTCAGGAGTATTACGACTAGCCTGAAAAATTCATAGCCACAGAGTCACGGAGTACACAGAGCTTTATCTTTTTGGAAGTTAAGGATAAGTTTTTATTTCTCAGTGCCCTCTGTGGCGCCGTGGCAAATTTCATGAATGAGTCAGGCTAACAATCGGGTATGGCAATCGGTATAGTAACTAAATGCACACAACCTCTTTGGATGTAGAACGGATTGTCTCAAAAATCTCCGTTTAAGACAGTACTTCAAACATCGCTGCCAGCGGTAATCGATCTCTCGGCCTCGACGTTCATGTGGACGTTCGAGGCCATTCTTATCGGAAAGCTCAGCGCGGCGGCATTCGGCGGCCACGGCATGGCTATCCAGATTATTGTCGTAGTTTTGACCCTGCTCCTGACGTTTATCGTCGGGAGTTCGATTATCATCAATCGTTATCTCGGGGCCAACGACACATGGGAAGCCAACCACATCATGGGCCAGGCGCTGATGCTTGGCATCCTGATGGCGTTCGGCATTGCCGCGATCTGGTATTTCGGCGCCGATTTCATTTTTCTTCTGATCCGGGAAGGCGGCACGGAGGCGCGGGCGGCCGGCATCGTCTACTTGAAAACCGTAGCTTTGTTCGCGCCCCTCGTTCTAACCAACTTCGTGGCCCTCGGCATCATACGAGGGGCCGGCGAAACGCACTACGCGATGGTCATCAATCTGTCCATAGTGGCCGTCAATTTTGTTCTGGCGCCACTTTTTATTTTCGGGCTGCTGGGGTTTCCCCGTCTGGAAGTGCGCGGCGCGGCCATCGCCATGGGAATCTCGCATTCGCTCGGCTTCTGCGTGACGATGCTCTTTCTCAGAAGCCGCAAGATGGCGCTGTTTCTCTCGTTCAAAGAGTTGACGACTCCGAATATGAAGACCTTTCGTCGTCTGTTCAAAGCCGGGGCCCCAACCACCGTTGAACAGCTCGTCTGGGCTGTCGGACAACTCGTCGTCTCCGGATACGCCGCGGTTCTGGGAGTGACGGTGCTGGCGGCGCATCAGGTGTTCCTGCGCATCCAGGCCATCCTGTCGATGTTTTATCTCGGATTCAGCCTCGGCGCCATGACGCTGGTCGGCAAAAACCTGGGCGCCGACGACAGGCAGGGCGCTTTCAATACAGCGTTCGCGGCCAACCGCATCGTTTTTGTT
>CAZTNL010000536.1:0-2858 GCA_964614885.1 uncultured Calditrichaceae bacterium
GTCGCGATAGCGGCGCCCTGCACCCCGAGCTCGGGAAACGGTCCGAGACCGAAGATCAGGCAGGGATCGAGGATGATGTTGATCCCGTTGGCCAGCCAGAGAACGCGCATGGAAATGGCGGCATCGCCGGCGCCGCGAAAGATCGCGTTGATGATAAACAGCAGCATGATGACCACGTTGCCGCCGAGCATGACCGCCGTGTAGCCGTAGCCGTTCGCCGTTACCGCGCTGCTGGCCCCCATCAAATGCAGGAGCTCGCGCGGGAAAAGGATGCCGATCACCGTGATTGGCGCAGCCACCAGCGCCCCGAAGAGGATGGCCTGCACCGCGGCCACGGATGCAGCGCGCATATTCTTTTCGCCGGTCCGACGCGCCACCATGGCCGTGGTCGCCATCGCCAGACCGACGGCGATGGCGTAAACCAGCGTCAACATCGATTCGGTCAGCCCGACCGCCGCGACCGCGCCGGAACCGAGCCGGGAAACAAAGAAAATGTCGACGACCGCGAAAATGGACTCCATGACCATTTCCAGCACCATCGGCGCCGCAAGCAGGAGGATGGCGCGGCCGATGCTTCCTTTGGTGAAATCCCGCTGCGAGCCGGCCACGGACTCTTTGATGTCGCGCCAGAGCCGAGACATCCCGCCTGCGTCTTGCCCGCGGGTTTCGACTGCAACTGCATTATTGTCTATTGAATTCGCCATTTCAGCGTCTTTCATTTTGGGAGTGAGCCGGATGCCGACCGGAATATCACACTCGGTGTTGGGAAATGATTGTGGAAAAACGAGTTGGGGAAGGAGGGGAGAGCGCGCTCCAAACAGGAGCGAAGTTGATTGTCACACGGACGGCAGCAAAACCGGCCCGTGACTAAACGATCGCCCCTTCTTCCACCGGCGCAAAAACCGGGGTGATAGCAGGTCGCATCAAATTTCTCCCATTGTTAGAAAGGATAGACAAAAGTGAAGTGGAAAGTTAACAAAAGCGGGCAGGAATGCAAGCTAAATTTACGGTGACAGAGCCACCCGTGTTGGGCCCGTCCCATCAATTTGAACTGCTTCGCGCTGTTTTCGGGATACATGCCGATATGACGGATTATGCGCAAGAGGCACGGGTTGAAACCACGCGCCACACGAGTCTTAAATGTGTCATGCCCGAGGCGCCCCTCATGCCCGGATAACCATGCCGTTTTGTCTTCTGCGGGACTTTTCTCTTGACTTCCTCCTCTTTCCCTGGTTATTTTATTAGTCTTATGTTGAACTGTGTGGCTACCGCATAACACAAGTCGCAGATGAGGATAGTCTATTACGCCGAAGGCGTGGGTTTATAACTCATTTACCTGTTTTGGTTCAGCGTGAATAGGACAAACAGGCCTTACGAAATAAGGTAGCAATGACGATTGTAATTGACAAGATAGAATTTGGTTCATATCTTTGAATGACCCAAAACGGAAAGAGCACGGACATTAGAATAGCCACATGGTTTTTCAGTGTTTGTGCTTTTTTCATTTAGGGATTCTTGCTTGGTGGCCAGATGGTTCAAGTATCGTCTTTTCCTGGCCTGTTCGAGTTTACGGTCACGGTCTTTTAGAATCGATTCAGCGCTGCCATCGAGCATCGCCGCGGGGGACAGATAATGAATGCCGCTGTGCAGCCTCTTGTGATTGTAACGATCGATGTAGCTTGCGACAGCCGCCCTGAGTTCTTGCCGGGTTAAGAAACTCCGTTTGCGCAAGCATTCGGTTTTGATGTTCTTATGGAACGCCTCAATTTTGCCGTTTGACTGTGGATAGTTGGGCGAGGTTCTGACATGAGTTAGGCCCATGTGGCCGATAAAGGCTTTAAACTCCCGAGCGATGAACTGGGCGCCATTGTCGGAGATGATGCGCGGCGACTCGCCAGGATGTTTTTCGAGCGCTTGCAGCAGCACGAGCTGGACGTCGTACTCCTGCATCTGCGCCCGGACATCATGATGAACGACAAAGCGTGAATAACCGTCTAAAACCGAGATGAGAAACTGAAAGACCCCATGAAATTTGACATAGGAAATGTCTATATGCCAATGTTCGTGCGCTCTTTTCGGCTGTGTAAAGCCAGTTTTCTTTGTTTTGGAACTCGTTTGATTCCAACGACTCATCAGCCCCGCCTCGCGCAGCACGCGATAGGTCGTCGCCGGGCTGACAGCGACAATATCTTCATCGGTCATCATGTAAGTCAAACGGCGATACCCTTCATCGCGGTGTTCTCTCCTGTAGTTTATAATGGCTTCTTTCTCCCACTCATCAAGCCAGAAATCACGCGGCAGGTGGCCGTTATGCTGATTGGCCTGGCCAAAACGACGTTTCCATTCGTAGAATTTCGACCTTGGCACGCCGGCAAACTTCAGCAGAGTCACCACCGCTATCCCTGTTGTTTCGTGCAGCCGCTCGATGCGCGAAATGATGTTATCCCGGATTTCCGGGGAGACCCAACAACCGCTCAGATCTCCCCAAATTCGTTTTTTCGGAGTTTCAGATTCTCCGAACTCAGCTCAGAGATGACCTCGCGCATACTGCTGAGTTTGCTGCTCAGTTGGTCGTTCCTGCGCTCAACAGCGCTCTTTCTGTTCTTATGGCTGCCTGAGAAAGTCTCCAGCGCGCCTTCAAACAGTTGCTTTTTCCAGGTATAGAAAACGGTCGGTTGAATATCATAACGTTTACAGAGTTCAGAGACGGGAACGTGATTCTCCAAATGCTCACGCAGAATCTCCACTTTCTGGGTCGCCGTGTAGCGTTTTCGTTTGGACATACGGTGGCTCCTTTCGCTTTTCAAACTACCTTAAAGATAAGCCCTTGTTTGTCCAATTCCAACTGAGGCGTTACA
>CAZTNL010000537.1:0-2844 GCA_964614885.1 uncultured Calditrichaceae bacterium
TGGATGCGCAACACCTTCATCCCACTCGACATCGCTTTTATTGACAGCAAAGGCAAAATCGTGGACATTCAGACCATGGCGCCCCTCGATGAAACCAGGCAGTACGTCTCCGCTGCGCCGGCGCTGTACGCGCTCGAGGTCAATGCCGGCTGGTTTCAGAGACACAAAGTCAGGGTCGGAGATTCGGTCGCCTTTTGAGGCGCCCGGCCCGCGGAAAATCAACCGGTTCCCGGATTTAGAAACAAGGAAAGATGAAACAGATGAAACACGCGCTTCTCGGGGCCACGCTGCTGGCCGCTTTTACGGCAACGGCGCAACTGCCCGCGGCCGAGCATACCAACCACAGCAAGTTTCGCCAGCTTCAGACACTGCTGCGCACGCCGAACACCTACCGGACCGCGTCCGGAGCACCCGGGCCGGACTACTGGCAGCAGCGCGCCGACTATGTCATGCAGATCCATCTCGACGATGCCAACCAACGGATCTCCGGTCGCGAAACCATCACCTATCACAACAGTTCGCCGGACGTCCTGCACTATCTCTGGCTTCAGCTCGACCAGAACATCCGGCAGCAGGATTCGGACGCGAACGTGACCCGGACCGACAGCATCGGCAAAAACATGACCTTTACCAAGCTCCGGACCCTGCATGACGATTTCGATGGCGGCTTCAAGATCGAGTATGTGAGGGCGAGCGACGACCACGACCTGCCCTACACAATCAACAAGACCATGATGCGGGTCGATTTGCCGCATGCGCTCAAACCGGGCACCGCGTTTTCTTTCAAGGTAAAATGGTGGTACAACATCAACGACCGTCTCAAAGATGGCGGCCGCTCAGGGTATGAATTTTTCAAAAACGATGGCAACTACATTTACGCTATCGCTCAGTTCTTTCCGCGTATGGCGGTATATAATGAGGTCGAGGGCTGGCAACACAAACAGTTTCTCGGCGATGGAGAGTTTGCCCTGCCGTTCGGCAACTACGAGGTGTCGTTGACGGTACCCGCCGACCACGTGGTCGGGGCTACGGGTGTTCTGCAGAACCCGGAAAAAGTGCTGACCCGCGGGCAGCGCCGGGCGTTGCAGAAAGCGCGCAACGCCACGAGCCCGGTGGTGATTATCGGCGAGGAGGAAGCGCGGCAAAACGAAACCTCGCATTCGAGCGCAACGAAAACATGGGTCTTCAAGGCGCAGAACGTGCGGGACTTTGCTTTTGCTTCCTCGCGCAAGTTTATATGGGACGCGATGGGCGTCCGGTTTGGCCGGCGCATTGTCATGGCCATGTCGCTCTACCCGAAAGAGGGCAATCCTTTGTGGGAACGATACGCCACAAAAGTGGTCGCGCATGCGCTGCGCAGCTATTCCGCCCACACGTTTGAGTACCCGTACCAGGTGGCGTGGGCGATTCACACGGCGCGTATCGGTATGGAATATCCGATGATTTGCTTTAACCGCGGTCGCCCTGAGGCAGACGGCACCTACAGCGCCCGCACCAAGTACCGGATGATTTCGACGATTACACACGAGGTCGGGCACAATTTTTTCCCGATGATCGTCAACTCCGACGAGCGCCAGTGGACGTGGCTCGACGAGGGGCTCAACGCCTTCCTGCAGTATCTGACCGAGCAGGCCTGGGAACGGGACTATCCTTCACGGCGCGGGGCTCCGGCGCAAATCGTCAAGTATATGAAATCCGATTTTGCCAAACAAACGCCGATCATGACCAACTCTGAGTCGCTGCTGCAATTCGGAAACAACGCCTACACGAAGACTGCAACGGCTTTGAATATCCTGCGGGAGACGATTCTCGGCCGTGACCTCTTCGACTTTGCCTTTCAGGAATACGCCCGGCGGTGGATGTTCAAACACCCGACACCGGACGATTTCTTTCGCACGATGGAAGACGCCTCCGGCACCGACCTTGACTGGTTCTGGCGCGGCTGGTTTTTCACCACCGAGCATGTCGACCTGGCGATCGATGCGGTGGAGTGGTACCGGCCGGGCGCGGGGGAAGCCACTGCCGACCAGGAATTGGCTAGAGCGCCGGAAAATATCAGTACGATTCGCAACCGCGAGTCAATTGCCCGGACGGCGGTGGAGGCGGATGAGTCGCTGGCTGACTTCTATACGAAGCACCGGTCAGCGAACGGTGCGGCAATGGCCGGGAACGCGCATGCCGGAGATTTGAAGTCCCTGACAGAGGACGAGTTGAAGCTCATTCGCCCGGACGAAAACTACTATGTCGTTCATTTTTCCAACAGGGGCGGCCTGGTGATGCCGCTGATTATCGAATTTCTCTATGCCGACGGCAGCAGCGAAGTGAAGCGTATTCCCGCCGAGATTTGGCGTCACAACGAAAAAAATGTCAGCAGGATTTTTGTTTCGGACAAGGTCCTCAGCCGGGTTGTTCTCGATCCATTCCTGGAAACCGCCGACGTTTACCGCGCCAACAATGAACAGGCGGCGCCGGCCGTGGTCAGAACATTCATGGTTCGCAGGCGGAAGGTGCACAAGCCGAAAAACCTCATGCAACTGCGCAAACCGGTCGAAACTGAGCAGCACGGATAGGGGGCCTGATGGTTGTTTTGCCGTTTGATCGCGCAAAAATTGCATGAACCCGCCGATTTTTCTCCTGAATCTCAATTTTTGGGATTTGCCGGTTTTTTGACTAATCTGCTTGACTAGAATGCGTATTTGTCTTAACTTGTGCCTGAGTTTAATCATGTGACCCCCAAGATGGACAGTTCACTTCAATTATCTCACAAAGGAGGATGCAGATGCGAGCCACATTTTACGATGTTAAACTTCGCAAGAAAGTCGAAGTAGAGGTTACGGAAAAGGT
>CAZTNL010000538.1:0-2838 GCA_964614885.1 uncultured Calditrichaceae bacterium
CTGCTTGCAGATTTTCTTCAACAAGTCCGGATAGGCAATCAGATACTTCTTCACATATTACCGACCATGCCACAAACACTATACGCCGTACGAAAACCAGGTGCCGCACTTCTGGATGATTTCATGGTTGACGGCAATATCGATGAGATCGCCCTCCCGCGAGATACCGGTGCCGTACATGATATCGAACTCGGCTTCGCGGAATGGCGGCGCCACCTTATTCTTCACGACTTTGGCTTTCGTCCGGTTACCCACGATATGTTCACCATCCTTGATGGAGGCGATGCGGCGGATGTCGATCCGGACCGAGGAGTAGAACTTGAGCGCGCGACCGCCGGTCGTGGTTTCCGGGTTGCCGAACATCACGCCGATCTTCATTCTAATCTGATTGATAAACACAACACAGGTGTTCGATTTGCTGATGATGCCGGCCAGCTTGCGCATCGCCTGCGACATGAGCCGCGCCTGCAGGCCCATTTGTGCATCCCCCATGTCGCCCTCGATTTCTGCTTTCGGCACCAGTGCCGCCACCGAATCGATGACGATGACATCGAGGGCTCCGCTGCGCACGAGCGTTTCGGTGATTTCAAGCGCCTGCTCTCCGGTGTCCGGTTGCGAGATGAGCAGATTGTCGATATCCACGCCGAGATTCTTGGCATACTTCGCATCCAGCGCGTGCTCGGCATCGATGAAAGCGGCCAGGCCGCCGCGCTTCTGCGCTTCGGCGATAACATGCAACGTCAACGTCGTCTTTCCGGAGGACTCCGGCCCATAAATCTCGACGATGCGGCCGCGCGGCACGCCACCGATTCCGAGAGCGGCATCCAACGAAATCGACCCGGTCGGGATCGCCTCGATGCCCACCGCATAGCGATCGTCCCCCAGGCGCATGATCGAGCCCTTGCCGAACTGCCGGTCGATCTGCGACATCGCCAGGTCGAGCGCCTTTAGTTTTTCACTCTTTTCCTCACCCATGAATGTTCCCTCCAAAGTTATTCGGTCACGTCAAACCGATTCTTTTCATCGGCGTGTAAACCGCGCCCTCCGGGCTCAGTTTGCTCAACATCAAAACGATCTCATCCGCTCGCCCCCGGCCGGCGGCAAACTGCATGCGCTTATACTCTTGTATAAATTCCCGGGAAGGTGGCGACTTTATGCGGCCGATGGTCAGATGCGGCGTAAATTTACGATTTTCACCGGAAAAACCAAATTGAATTAGCGCATCACCCACATTTTTTGCCAGGCGCCCGGAAGCGCCTTCAGCGTCGGCGAGACCCGCCCACAACACACGCGGGCGCTTCTGATTGGGAAACATTCCGAGACCCGCCACATCAAAATCGAAGCCGCCGCGCCCTTCGACGGCGGTGGCCAGCGCCTGGATAAGATCCGGCAGCTGCAACACGTCGACGTCGCCGAGAAATTTGAGCGTCAGGTGAATATTCTGTGGTCGCACCCAGCTGATGCGCTCCCCAAACGGTTTAAGCTGAGCCTGCAAGCCTGCGATTCCCTGCCGGATGGGTTCCGGCATTTCGATGGCGACAAAGCACCGTACCTGTGGCATGGCGACGACCTCCAACTCCTGTTTCAGACCAAAGACTTATCCCTCGAACCCGGCCAGTTGCAGGCGCAGCCAGTTGAGCGCCGCCTGAACCGTGCGCTCCTTATTGCCCAGCCTGTCCCGGGTAAACTGCAGGCGCTTGCTGCGCACACCGGCACTGGTCGCCAGAGCGATGTAAACCAACCCGACCGGTTTTTCTGCGGTACCGCCGGTCGGGCCGGCGATTCCCGTGGTCGCGAGGCCGAAGTCTGTGCCGGCGCTTCGCCTGATTCCCATAGCCATCGCTTCGGCCGTTTCCGCACTGACCGCGCCGTGTTCTGCAATAACGTTCTCCGGTAGGCCGAGCAATTCTATCTTGGCCTCGTTGCTGTAGCTGACCACGCCGCGCTCGAAATAGGCGGAACTGCCCGGAACATTGGTCAGCTTGTTCGCGAGCAGACCTCCGGTGCAGGACTCGGCGACGGCGAGGGTCTTACCTTGCCGGACCAGGAAGGCGGCCACCGCATCCTCCAGGGGCTGGTCGTCCCGCGCGTAAATATACTTGCCGGCGCGTTCGATGAAGATCTGCTCGCCCTGCTGCAGAGTCTCCCGGCAGGCTTCCTCATCATCCGAGGCAGCGGTCAGTCTGATATCCACTCCGGTGCCTTTCGGCAGGAACGCTACTTTGACCAGCCGCTGGATCTCGTCGATATCGCCCACCTTCTCGAACAGGGTCGACTCGGCAATGCCTGTCGTGCGCAACGTTTTCTGCAGGATGAAATGCCCGCTGCCCTTCAGCATCGGCGCCAGCGTTTGTTTGAAAATCGCTTTCATTTCCGCCGGAACACCCGGTAAAACGACACAGCGCTTTCCCTCGCGCTCGAAAAGCAGGCCCGGCGCTGTTCCGACCGGATTGTCGATCACGGTGGCTCCCTCCGGGACCAATGCCTGCCCCTCATTGACCTTTGCCATCCTGATCCCGCGCGCCGCGAATGCGGATTTCAGGCGGGCAAGAACGTCCTCGTTCATCAGCAAACGCGCGCCGAAAAAATCCGCCACGACATGCTTGGTGATGTCATCATGCGTCGGGCCAAGGCCGCCGGTCATGATAACGAGGTCGGCGCGGGCAAGCGCGGTGGACAGGCTCGCGCGAACGTCTTCTGCATTGTCGCCGATGGTCGTAACCCAGCCGACGTCAACGCCGAGGGCGGTCAGTTCCCTGCCGAGGTACGATGCATTCGTATTCACTGTTTGTCCGACGAGCAACTCATCGCCGATGGAAATAAGTTCTGCTTTCATGA
>CAZTNL010000539.1:0-2832 GCA_964614885.1 uncultured Calditrichaceae bacterium
ACTGGTTATCGCGCTCGCGGCGGACGCGCTCGGGTTCGGCGGTTATCCGGGGCTGGGTCCGAAGCAAATCGTGCTCGCCCTTGCGGGTTTTGCCGCCCTTGCTGCCGGAGTCGTACGGTTCTTCAATGTGCCGTGGCGCGCCTTCTTCGAGGAAGGTCCGGCGATCCGCCCACTGGAGTTGATGAAGCTCGCGGCGAGCATCGGAATCTGCACCGGCCTGATCGAGGTAGTCATGCTCGGTTTTACGCGATTCTATCTGCATAAATTTATTTTCCTGAGTGAAGAAGTCATCTGGATGGCGCCTCTGGCAGACGGGTTGCTGTTTTGCGCAGTTGCAATCGTCGTGCTGCCAGCTTTTGTGCGCGGAGCATCTCTGGCAACGGCAAAGTCAGCGGTCTTCCTGTTTGGTGCACTGGCGATTTTCAGCGTGCTCCTGATGTTCCCGAGTCTGCACTTTCTGGCGTCGCTGCTCCTGTCGTTAGGGCTGTCCGCCCGGCTCGCGCCCGTTTTATCCGGACACAAAGGAAGAGTGCCGGCCCTGGCAGGTCGCGGCCTGCTGATGAGTGTCCTGCTGGTCGTTGCGCTGAGCTCGGTCGCTTATCTTCGAGCAAGTCGCGTAGCCGGAGTGGAGCGAAACGGTATCGCTGCGGATGCGAGGCCGAATGTCCTGCTGATTGTCCTCGACACGGTAAGAGCGAAGGACTTGAGCCTGTACGGCTATAAAAGGGCGACGACACCCAATCTCGAGTCGTTGGCGAAAACGTCCGTGGTGTTTGATGATGCAATCGCGACGGCTCCCTGGACGCTGCCAAGTCACGCAAGCATGTTCACTGGTCGCTTTCACCACGATTTGTCCGTCGCGTGGGCAAGGCCTCTCGACAGCGCCAGGCCGACGCTGGCCGAGCAGATGGCTGCAGCGCACTACGAGACCGGAGGGTTCGTAGCCAACTATAATTACTGTGGTTACGAATCCGGTTTGGAACGCGGATTCGATGAGTATGTTGATTATCCCGTTTCCCCTTCACAACTGTTTCTGAGCGCTTCACTTGCCCGGACCGTGATGAACGCGGGTTGGTTTCACGATCTGCTTGGTTGGTACGATTTTCCCAATCGTAAGAGCGCTGAGGAAGTGAATGCAGAATTTCTCGACTGGCAGGCCGAACATAAGGGCACGCCCTTTTTCGCTTTCCTGAATTACTACGACGCCCACCAGCCCTACATGCCACCGCAGCCGTTTCGCGATAAGTTCGGCCCGACCGAACCTCGTGGACAGTTCCGCTACCAACTAAATCTGGTCGAAGTGGACAACTGGTATTCGATGTCCGACACCGAGATTCGGTCAGAGAAAAACGCATACGACGCATCGATTGCATACATAGACAGCGAGATAGGCCGGTTGGTGAAGTCGCTGGAGACGCGAGGCATTCTGGAAAACACGATCCTGGTCATCACCTCGGACCACGGTGAGCTTTTTGGTGAGGGCAATCTGTACAGTCACGGCAGTGCGGTTTACATGCCTGCGATTCGCGTGCCGCTTCTGATCCGCTTTCCGAAAGCAATGCAACCCGGCCGCAGGGTTGCCGCCGGCGTCACGCTTCGCAACCTGCCACAGACCATTTTTGACCTGACGGGAGTCATGCCGACGGAACCGTTCCCGGGACACTCTCTGCGTGGCTACTGGCAGTCCGCTCCGGACGCCGGAACCGCTTTGACCGACACATTGCTGTCCGAGGCGCTGGTTTTTGCGGGGGAGCACAAAGGCTACATGAAATCAATTTTGTTTGACCGTTACCACTACATTCACAACGGCGACGGCTTCGAGCAGCTTTACGACCTGGTAGATGACGCAGGAGAGACGGTCAATCTCGCTGAAGAGGAAATGTTCCGGGAAGCATTGGAGCGGGGCAGGGTCGCGTTGCGACGCGCCCTGGATGCCAGAGGGCTGGCGGAAATCGCGCAATAGGCAGTGCGTAATCTGAGTCGATGTTTATGCAAGCAAAACAGGAACCGCTGACCGCCGTGGAATCCGGGAATACCGTCCTCTGCGTCGATTTAGACGGCACGCTTCTGGCCACAGACATCTTGTGGGAATCTTTTCTGGTGATGTTGAAAACCAGGCCCTGGTTTGTCGCTTTGCTTCCTTTTTGGCTGCTGCGGGGCAAGGCGTATATGAAGCGACAGCTCGCCAGGCGGACGACACTGGATGTTGCCACGCTGCCGGTCCGGGCAGACGTCCTGGAGTTTCTCCGGCACGCACGCGAGCAGGGAAGACCGCTCGTCCTGGCTACGGCCTCCGATGCCAGCCTTGCCGGAAAGATATCAGAACATTTGGGCATTTTCAGTGATGTGCTGGCCAGCGACGGCCGGATAAATCTCGCCGGGCGCAAGAAGGCTACTGCGCTCGAAGAAAAATTCGGAAAGCGCGGGTTCGACTACATCGGTGACAGCAAGGTGGACCTGTCGGTATGGGAGAACGCCCGGCAGGCGTTGCTGGTGAATCCGTCCGGAAGCTTGCTGAAGCTTGCCGGCAGGGCGGGCTCGGTTACACATGTCTTTCGATCGAAGCGCATCGGTCTGCTCGATTGGCTGAGAGCCATTCGGGTGTATCAATGGGTCAAGAACATTCTGATTTTCGCGCCTCTGGCGATGGCGCACAAAATAACCGATACCCAGTTGCTGCTGAAGGTCGGTGTTGCGTTCCTCGTGTTCAGCGTTTGCGCTTCCAGTATCTATGTGCTCAATGACCTGTTCGATTTGGACTCCGACCGGCGGCATCCTGGCAAACGCGGACGTCCTTTCGCCTCGGGTCGCATTCCGGTGCAGGCTGGACTG
>CAZTNL010000540.1:0-2829 GCA_964614885.1 uncultured Calditrichaceae bacterium
AGAAAACGGCGATGCTCTCTAGGTAATTCAAATATATGACAACCCTGAAACGACATTCTATAGCAATCCACCATATCCTCACGAATCACGTGGAGACAAGAACGCATACCAGTACGAAATGAGTGACCTGATGCATATCAAGCTCGCGGAAACCCTGAAAAACGTGACAGGGAAAGTTGCCCTTTCCGGCTATAGATGCGATCTCTTCGACGAGTTGTATAAAGATTGGAACATGCACGTAGCAAGAACAAAAAAGGCTTTGTCAATAAAATCGGACCGCACGGAGATTCTTTGGACCAACTACTAACCTCATGCCCGCAGATCTAACATTAACCGCTAAATGTCAAGAATATTTAGAGGAAAGATGGAATTCGATAGTACACGCGGCTGAATCGCAACAACGCTTGTCTCCTCTGGAGCCGATACCCGAAGTACTTGCTCACCATTTGCGCAACTGTCTCACAAGCAAAACAAAATCATACCGCTACGTCCTCCCTACTCAATTGCTCAGCAAATCGGTCGACCATTCCCTGGACTGCCGTTCATTACAGGCGGCATTCGAAAGCGAAGGTTCTTTCGACGCAAGAACCATTGCCCACAAAGTAATCGTGCCTTTCGAAAAAAGGAACCACGACGTTCTCGGCGGGTCAAATGAACCTTACGTCAACAATCCCTTGCGGTGTAAATCCGTCTCAGCGGAAAATCGAGCAAGGCAAAAAAACAAGGATGACTGGGACAAGCCAGTTGACGTCCTCGCCGCAGTCGAGCAAAAAGACGACCCCAATTTCACTAGAAATATTTTCGATCATATCCTCCTGTCTATATACGATCTCTTGTCGGATGTCCATGTTATCTACCCTGCTCCTGGCAGAATTAGTCTGGAACAAACGGTCCAACTCATCGAAAATTTCATTTCGGAACGCTCGGGCGGAGAGAGACTTGAGGCTGTGGCTACTTCGCTGCTCAAAACAATTTCAGAAAGGTTCAATCTCTTCGACAAGGTAAAACGCGAAAGGACAACTGCGCCGGACTCTCAGTCGGGCATGGTTGCCGACATAGAATGCCGTCTAAGAGATAACATCGTCCTGCTGGTCGAAGTAAAAGATCGAATGCTCAGCCTAACCCAACTTGACGCAAAAGTCGATGCCGCGCGCGCAAATCAAATAAAGGAAATATTGTTTATCGCTCAAAAGGGAATCGATAAGAAAAACAAAATCTTAATCGAAACCAGGATTGCGCAAGAATTTACAAGCGGTCAAAATATCTATGTCACAAACCTTGTTGATTTTGCAAAAGGTATTTTCATCTTGTTGGGGGAAAGCGGACGAATCGATTTCGTGACGCGCGTTGGCGGAGAACTGGATCGATCTAAGTCTTCGATTCAGCACAGAAGGGCATGGGCAAAACTTCTCAAGGAACTATAGCGGATCTTAAGGAAAGATTTTCATGAAAACAGGTTTTTTCCAATTCCGTCCCCGCTTTGGCAAGCCGGCCGCCAACCTGAAAACAATACTCAGGGCGCTTAAGGACGTCTCCGCCGACCTCATCGTCCTGCCGGAGCTCGCTTTGAGCGGCTACTATTTCAGCGGCCGCCAGGAGGCGCTGCGGTTTGCCGAAGACCCGCGAAACTCAGCCGCTTTCGACGCGATCGTCGCTCTCTGCCGGGAGCGCAAGCTCCATCTGGTCCTCGGGTTTGCCGAAAAGCAGGCCGACAAAGTCTTCAACAGCGCCGCGTTGCTCGGCCCGGAAGGGGTGAAGCATATCTACCGCAAGCTGCACCTGTTCAGTGAAGAGAAAAACTGTTTCGACGCCGGCGACACCCCATTGTCGCTTCAGGAGGTCCACGGCGCGAAGCTGGGCATGATGATCTGCTTCGACTGGATGTTTCCGGAGGTGTGCCGTTCGCTGGCCGTTCAGGGCGCGCACATCATCTGCCATCCCTCCAATCTCGTGCTGAGTTACTACCAGCAGACCATGCTGTCGCGCTGTCTGGAAAACAGCGTATTTGCGATTACGGCCAACCGCTTCGGCGCCGACAAGCGGCCACACGGCGAGCTCAAATTCACCGGGAAAAGCCAAATCGTGGCCCCGCGGGGCAAACTGCTGCACCGCGCGGCGTCCCAACGCCAGGCGCTGTTCATCACAGAAATCGACCCGGCCCTCGCCGAAGACAAGCAGATCACGCCGCTCAACCACCAACTCCGGGACCGCCGCCCGCAATTTTACGACGCCCTCCTCGAAACCTGACCGACGGCCCTATTTGCGAAGCCGGGCGATCTTCCTCGTGCTGACCGACGCGCTTTGCCAGGCCAGCTCGAGATTCGAGCTGACGATGGCGTCGGGGGTGAGAACCTCCTTGGCGAAAATCAGGAAGCGTTTCTTCGCGGGACTCAGACCGTGATAGCATTCCAGGGATTTCGAGACGAACTCGACGAGCTCGGTGCAGGAGAGGTTGTTGTAGTTCTTGAAGTCGAACTGAAAATCGTACGGCTTACCCACTTGGCTAAGCGCCAGTTTAAACATCGTCGGAAAGAACTGCTTGAATGCCACGGTGTTGCCCTTGAGCAGTGCGTGGTGAATTTCCTTTTCCTCATTAGTGAAGCCCATCGTATCCATGCTGCGGGCCGTTTCAGCGTTGACGGCGGTTATTTTCTCCGGAAAGCGCAGCATCAGCATGCGGTCGCAGCGGCAGAAATTGATTAAGTCCTCCATAAAAACGCCTTCGGCCATGGCATGCACCACCATCTGTTCGCCGGTTCTGAAAAAGTCCCCTGCGCCTGCGGCGGTCAGGAACTCCCGGTCGCTTTCGCTAACCTCTCCCAGATAAAA
>CAZTNL010000541.1:0-2828 GCA_964614885.1 uncultured Calditrichaceae bacterium
GAAACCCTCCAGGTGGTTCTGCTCGTCGAAGACCGGCGAGATGGTCAGATGCGCCTGATACAAAGTTCCGTCTTTCCTTTTGTTTGTCGTCTCTCCGGCCCAAATCTTGCGCGTGCGGACGCTTTTCCACATCTGTTCGCTGTAAAGATGCGGGGATTCCTCGCTCTTGAGGAGCCCGGGCTTCTGGCCGAGGACGTCGGCGGCCGGGTAGCCGGTGAGTTTGGTGAATGCGGGGTTCGTGTACTGAATGAGCCCCTCCGGGTTGGTCATCATGATGGAGTCGGCGGCGGATGTGACACCGTGCGCGAGTCGCCGCGCTTCTTCCTGCGCCTGTTTCAAATTGGTGACGTCGTACATGGCCAGCAAGATCAGGTTAGTTTCCCGGTCCTTCTGGTCAATCTTCCTGCCGCTGACGAGAATGGTTTTCTGTCCGGTCGCCTTGAAGCTACATCGCATTTCATGGTCCTGAAACGGAACGCCCAATCGTATCAGAGTACGGATTTTCTTTTGCAGGCCGGGATCTTTCCACTGGCCGCTGTTGATGTTTGGCAGCGGACGACTCAGGGTCAGTTCCGGCTTGAGACCGAAGGTGGAAAAGAACGCGCTGTTGGCGCGAATAATGCGAATCTCGGAATCCACGACGAGCAGCGGCTCATGAATCGTTTCCACGATGCTTTCGGCAAAGAGGCGCGATTCCTTCAGCAGTTCCTCGGTCCACTGGCGTTCCTCGATTTCCTGCAGGACTTCTTCGTTTGCCAGCATGAGGTTCAGGGCGCGTTTTTCTGCAACGGCGAGCCGCGCCAGCAGGGACCAGGTTGTGCCGGCGATAATGAAACCGCATGCCAGCGACATCGTCAGGTGGGGAACCAAGATGCCCATCGGCGACGCAGACAGACCCGGCAACCCCGCCGCCTGCCCGAGGAGCAGAGCCGATGCGCACAACCCCAACCAGAGCGGCATCCCGAAGGTGCGCAGCGACGCACTCTTGCGCGCCTGGTAGAGGACATAAATGAGGAAGGGTGTTGGGAGCTGAGAGAGAAGCTGAAAGGTCCCGACATCTGCAAGCGACAGGCTGTTGGCCGGGGCAAAATACCGCTCCATGAACGCGACGAGGAGAGCGAGCCCCGCGAGCGTCGAGGAGATTCTCTGGAAAAAAGAACCGCTTCCCGCGGATGTGCTACCGGACTCACTGCGGACGCCGAGTGCGACAGACATAGCCAGCGCAATCCGGGCAACGGCTGCCGACAGGATCCCGGCGGGCATCAGAATGTTGTCCACATGGGCGGCCTGCGCCTGCAGCAGCGCCACAGAGCTGACCACGAGCAGGCTGAAGGCGAGGGTCATGTATCGCCTCTCCTGCGTGAGCTGGTAATGCAGGGTTGCTGCCACGGCAGCAAAAAACGCAAAGCCTCCAACCGACCACGGAAGGATGGCGCCCAGCGTGTCCACGCCGGATAAAAGGGCGCAGGGAATCAGCCATAGCAACAGGGCCAGCGGCGGCGAGGCGACAAACGCGGTCTTTTCATTGAAAAGCCTGGAAACGGGCGTAACCCTCGCCTGCCATCCCGCAAGAAGGCGAAAAAGTCGCTGTTTCCTGTTGCGCATGGACGCGAGTAAACGCCCGGAACCCAGGTTTAGCGACACGTGTTGTCCTCGTTCAGAGGCGGTGTTCATAAATGTGACTGTCTTTTGGTATTCACACGCCCTGTCACGGTTACTGCTACGAGAAAACAGGAAATGAAACAGCGCCCGCCAGCTCAATCGCCGGAGCAGCGTTATTGTATCTTATCGGGAAGTTCAGGGAAAACCGTAGGAGAATGCCGCAGTGCTGGGTTGTCCTGCCACCCCATCAAGTCCGGCGGTCGCTGTTCACTTGCAGGATGAGGGGGATGAGGTACGGGATGTCGTGCCAGCTCTGAAATCCGAGGCCAAGAACGTTGAGGCAGCAAATAGCCAGGACCGTGAGGGTGAGACGACTATAAAAGTGCAACGTAAGGTTGCGCGGTGTTGCTGTAGCCCACTTCATGCGTGTTTCTTACATCATGTTCAGATACACCTTCTGACTCTCTGTGTATCGTCAGAGCAAGTAGCGAACTGTATCTTGTTGCAATCCCTGAATAGCTTGAAGCGGGTCAAAGGTTGGGATTTCGCACCCGCTCTTCTTCCGGAATGGGAAAGTATTGCCATGTGCCGGCAGGCAGGTGGAACAGACGAAATCGTCTTTGGTCGACGAGCCGCATTCCCTGGCCGAATAGCGACCGCTCTCGTTCGCTCGCAAGAACCGGCAGGCTCAGCGCATTGAGGTCGGTCAGCCCGTAAAAGGCCCGGACGGTGTTGACGTGCTCCAATGCCGCCTGTTCGTCGCCGGAGAGGAGCAGTTCGGCCATCATCAGTTCATTTTCCTGCCAGGAAATAAACGGGATCGATGAAGAGGCCGCAGGATATTTTGCCTGAAGCCAGAGAGAAGAGTCACCCGGCAGTGGTTTCAATGGCAGGCGTCCCGCCTCGAGCGGATCGGCGGCCAGCACCTGCTGCACGCGTGGCGCGACGGCGAAGCTGGCTCCCCCGCGTCCGGCATGGGCCCAATAGCCGTTGGCCGACTCCGCGCTGAACCGTGCTTCAAATGGCGCGTCGCCGTTCTGCAGTCCAGCCTGCGCCGAACTTGCTGCGCTGGCAGGGTCTCCCATAAAAAGATAGGTTCTGGCCAGCATGGAATTCACGCTTCTGCGCTCAGAGTTATCGCCGGCCAGGGCCAGCGCTGCCCGGAATCTGTCGACGGCCTGCTGGTACATCTGATCGGCCGGGATAAACGGCCCGGCATCGATAAC
>CAZTNL010000542.1:0-2824 GCA_964614885.1 uncultured Calditrichaceae bacterium
ATGAAACGATATCGTTGATTTGTTCGGCGCTCAACTCGCCATAGCCCTGAGCCCCCTTCGCCCAAGAGCGCATTGCGGTGCCTGAGCGGCCGAGCGCGATGGTCGCCTGCAGGAAGCCGTCTGTCGCGGCGCTCAGAAACTCCTGGTTGTTGAGCGATGGTCCGTGCAAACCCTCGCCGTTCTTTCCATGACAACCGGCGCACATGCTCTCGAAAAGCGCTTTACCCGTCGACGGCGTGCCGGCCGTGATGTTTGTGAACACGGTTTTGGGCTTAGCGTTTTCCTGGCTGCGGATGTAAGCGACAATGTCATCGATTTCGCGAGGGCGGAGCTGCTCGATGCCTTGGAATGCATCGCTCCAGCTTCGCATGGCCGTTTGCTCTCGTCCGCGGGAAATCGAGCGACGGATGAATTCGTCGGTAGCGGCGCTGAGAAAATCGCGGTTGAGGATCGCCGGGCCAACCGAACCCTGCCCCTGCTTGCCGTGACAGCCGACGCACATCGATGAGAACAACTCTTCACCGTGCTTGGTGTTTCCGCGGATTCTATGCTGTGAAACACGCAGTGACGGTTGCTTCTGCCAGGTGCGGATGAAGCCGAGGAGGCTGGCGATTTCTCGTGGTGAAAGTCCACTCCAGGAGGGCATGCCCGTGTTTCTTCTTCCCGTCACGATCGTTTTGTACAGGAATTCATCGCTGGCGATGGTGAGCAGGTCCTGGTTGTTCAGGGCCGGCCCGATGCCGCCTTTGCCATCGGGACCGTGGCAGGTTCCGCATCGCGAGCGGAAGAGGGCGCCGCCAAAGGAGACGTCCGCGCGGGCCGTCCTTACCTGCGAGTAGGACGGCGCCTGTTTTTTCCAGCGTCGAATAAACTGAACGAGCCGGTCGATTTCAGCTTCGGATAGGCCGCCGTTTGCTTTGGCCCAGGAAGACATGGCGCGCCCGCTTCTTCCGTTCCGGATCGTAAAGCGAAGCATGTCATCCGATGCCGCCGCCAGAAAATCCTGGCTGTTGAGCTTTGGGACGCTTGCCTTAAACACCCGGTAGTCTTTGCCCTCACCGCTCTGACCGTGGCAAACCGAGCAGAAGATGCGATAGGCATCCTTTCCTTCATAAGTTGGGCGCTTGCCCTTAAACTCACTCAAGGCCTCGAGCGCATAGTATTTGGCGGAATATTTCGGCGAGTAGAGCCCCGTTACAAAAGTGATCAAAGCGTCCATGTCGTCGGCGCTCAGATCGATGGCGGGCATTTCCGACCCCTCGGATACTTTTTGCGGATCGAGGAAATGCTCCAGCAGCCAGTTTTGCACCGTGTGCTCGTCTTCGATGTTGGCGAAACTGTATTCGTGCTTGGTTTTGCTACCCTCGTTGGTCAATTCCAGGCCGACGCTGCCGCCGACGCCACGGATTTTGTGGCAGCCGAGACAGCCCTCGCGGTAGAAAATGTCCCGCCCACGCATTAGCGTTTTGGCGCCGGCAAGCGTTTGATTTCTGTCGAACACCGCGAGGTGACATTTGCCGCAAGATGACTGTGAAAACGCCAAAGGCAAGACCGGATATTCCCAGTGAATATCTTCATCGCGCGCGAAAGCCGACTTGGTGGCGAGCGCCCGGTCCTGGCCGCCGTGACAAATACTGCAGCCAAATTTTTCGACTGGATGATTCTGGACATAATCGCCCGAATGCGCTGCATGCGGTTCCGCCTGGTCCGCCATTCTCGGGTCTTCAATGCCGTTGTGACAACTCACGCAGCGGTCAACCCGACCGAAGTCTTTGAGAAAAACCTGGCGAATCTCGATTGGATACTCGGCGGCAATGGCCTGCTCTTTGTCCGAGGTCGCTTTCTCCAGGAGTATTTTTTTGAATTCGTGCTGATAGTTCTTCCATTCACGGAAGAAGTTTTCCTCGATAGCAGACATGCCGAAAAGGACGATGCAGACCAGGCTGGCCCCAATCGTGATTTTCTTGTACAGTCTGTTGTAGGATGCTTCCAGATTCATGCTAGTCTCCGCTGATTTGGTTTCGCCACAGGATTTAATGGACCGGCCACTGCGCTGGCGACCAGTAGAAATCCCAGTTCGGCCCCCGGAAATAGGTGCCCATGACCGTCAAAATGACAAAGCCGACCAGAAAACATGTAAACAAAGCGATAGCCGCCATGCGCGTGGAACCTGTAAATTTCAACGTGTGCAACGACCACCAGGCGAACATGAGGACGATAAACGACCCCGGGTTGACCAGGACGATGATAATTTGCAGGATGCGCGGGAACCAGTTTCTTAGCCATCCGAAGTTGACGGTGAAAGCCAGGAGCGCGATGAGAAAGATGCCGGAGAAAATCAGCGAGTTGCGCGCGACGCGTTTGCCTTCCGCGCCTGAAAACCATACGCCGAAATGCTTTTCGTCGCGGTCCATAAATGGGATCAACATAAGACCGATGATGACGATGGTCGGAACGCCGATGCCGCCCATGAACGCCGAATAGGAAACGAGCTCCTGCAGGCCGAGGAAGTACCACGGGGCTTTTGCCGGATTCTCAGGAATCGCGGGATTTGCGATTTCTTTGAGCGGCGCGTCAAAAAAATAGGCGAGAAAGGTCATGACCGCCAGCGTTAGCATGAATACCGCGATCTCAGCCCAGATGCCGACCGGCCAGGTCATGATGGTGTTGTCCGGGCCGCCGTTCAACTGCGGCGATTTCCCTTTGACCAGCGCCATCAGGCCGTAGGTTTTGTTTTGGTTGAGATTGAACTCACCTCGTTTGTGCTCGGCGGTTTCGGGGGTCAAGCCTTCTTTCTTGTAAATCATATCATCGGCGTTGTCCG
>CAZTNL010000543.1:0-2821 GCA_964614885.1 uncultured Calditrichaceae bacterium
TCCTGTTCGACCACAGCAGTAGCGTCGTGGCGCTCGCGCAACAGGAGTTTCAACAGCATTTCCCCCGGACAGATTGGGTGGAGCACGATGCCGAAGAAATCTGGCATACACAGCTTGCTGTGATGCGGCAGGCGCTGCAGCGTGCGGACGTTTCCGCTGAGGAAATCGCCGCCATCGGCATCACCAACCAGCGGGAAACTACGGTGGTCTGGGATCGCGGCAGCGGCCAGCCGGTTGCGCGCGCCATCGTCTGGCAGGATAGACGCACGGCCGATTTTTGTGAGAGTCTTTACTCAAACGGCGCAGCAGCCAAGATTCAGCGGAAGACCGGATTGCGCCTGGACCCCTATTTTTCTGCTACCAAGATTAAATGGATTCTCGACCATATTCCAGGCGCGAGAGAGAAAGCAAACGCCGGAAGACTTGCCTTCGGTACCATCGATAGCTGGCTGCTCTGGAATCTGACCGGCGGCAAGGCGCATTTAACCGACGTGACCAATGCCAGCCGCACCATGCTCTTCGATATTCACCGCTGTGTTTGGGATGAGGAGCTGCTGGCGCTGTTTGATATTCCCGCGAGCTTGTTGCCGGAGGTTCGCTCGTGCAGTGAACTCCTGGGCGAAACCGCGCCTGAGCTTCTGGGCGCGGCTGTGCCGATTTCAGGCATGGCCGGCGATCAGCAGGCGGCGCTGTTCGGGCAGATGTGCACGGAGTCCGGCATGATAAAAAATACATATGGCACCGGCTGCTTTCTGGTTCTGAATACCGGGGAGAAACCTGTGGTTTCGAAGAATAACCTGCTGACGACCATCGCCTGGCAGCTCGACGGTAAGACCATCTATGCGCTGGAAGGCAGCGTTTTCATAGGCGGCGCGGTGGTGCAGTGGCTGCGCGATGGTCTCGGTATAATCAAAGCGTCGCGGGAGGTTGAGACGCTGGCGAAGACAGTGGCCGATAACGGCGGAGTTTATCTGGTTCCCGCTTTTGTCGGGCTCGGCGCGCCGCACTGGGACGCTTTTGCCAGGGGAATGTTGATCGGTCTAACCCGCGGAACTACGTCCGGACACATCGCGCGGGCGGCTCTGGAGGGGATCGCTTTTCAGACCAGCGATGTGCTTGCGGCGATGCGCGCGGACGCGGACATCGACATCCGCGAGCTGCGGGTCGATGGTGGCGCAACAGCCAACAATTTGCTCATGCAGTTCCAGGCAGATCTGCTCGGAGTGTCGGTGGTGCGACCGAAAGTAGCTGAAACCACTGCTTTGGGCGCCGCGTACTTTGCGGGGCTCGCCGTCGGTTTCTGGCAGGATGTACAAACGTTGCGGGCGCATTGGAAAATAGATTGCGACTTCAGGCCTGACATGCCGCGCAGCCACGCCGACAAGCTGCTCGATCGATGGCATGCCGCCCTGGAACGAGCAAAAGGGTGGGCAAAAGTCGAGGCCTGACCGGTTACTCAAATAAAGCGTGGTGCAAAATGAAGTTACCTGATTTGTTTCTTACGAACGAATATTCGGAGATTCCGTCTCAGTTCCACTCAGATGCGACCGGTTTGTTGTTCAACAACTGCCTTGTCTGCGACCGCTATCTGCTCAGCCCGGGGACGCCCTATGTCATCGAAAAAGCCGTGAAGAACTACCGCAAATTCCAGACGACAGACACGATTTTCGAATACGCCATGTGTTTCGAATGCCTGGAAAAGCACCGGGAGTCGATTTCGGACCTCTCGCGCCAGCGCATTGATGCGTACATGGGGGCCAACGTCGATCTGGCGCAACGCCGTCAGGCGCTGATCGAAGCGAAAAAATTCGAGGCGCGGGAGTGGACCGCGAAATGCCTGGTGAAGGGCACTTCGGCGGAGGAACTGGACGAGTACCAAATCTACTGCCAGTGCGACGGGAACAAGATGTTGTTTACCTACATGCCCTTCATGATCAGCGGTCCGGCGATGGATGAAATGATGCGGCTTCTCTCCAACCAGACGCTGGGTGAAATAGGCGGGTTTATGAACGAGTACTTCGGCGTGCCTCCGGAGCTGGAAATAAGCCCCGTAGATCGCCCAGTTCTCATTTTTTAAGGTCGAAAAACATGGATCGAGACAAGCTGATTGCCGCGCTCAAAGATACCGAGAGCTGGGATTTTATTGTCATCGGCGGCGGCGCCACCGGCCTCGGAACGGCAGTGGAAGCGGCTTCGCGGGGCTACAGGACGTTGCTGCTGGAGCAGCACGATTTCGCCAAGGGCACTTCGAGCCGCAGCACCAAGCTCGTGCATGGCGGGGTGCGCTACTTGCAGCAGGGCAATATTTCACTGGTGCTGGAGGCGTTGCACGAGCGCGGCCTGCTCATCAACAACGCGCCGCACCTCGTGCGCCACCAGGCGTTCATCGTTCCGAACTACGATTGGTGGGAGGGGCCGTTTTACGGCATCGGCCTCAAAGTCTACGATATGCTCGCGGGCAAACTGGGACTCGGTCCGTCAAAAACACTGTCGCGGGAAGAAACGCTCGAACGCATCCCGACGCTGGAGCCGGAGGGGTTGCGCGGGGGGAGCCGGGGCCCGGGCGGGCGGTTCGGTGCTTCTGTGGGTTGTGGTGGTGCTGGCGGGGCTCCTGTTCTGGGTAACGGCTCAGGCGGCCGACCTGCCTGATCTTCGCGCCGCACCGACGACTGCAGTGGATGCGGTGGTGCGCCAGGCGGAGCTTCCCCGGCTGCCATCCCTGCGCCAGGACTTGGAGCTTCCGGCCTCCTCGATCGGTTCTGCCTGGGATGACACCTATTTTCAGGGCCGCCGTCAGTACCTGTTGGGCATCAGACTGGGC
>CAZTNL010000544.1:0-2818 GCA_964614885.1 uncultured Calditrichaceae bacterium
ATTTCTCGCTGGATGGAAACAGCGAGCGCGCGGCTTTGCGGCTGGTAGTAGAAGGCGCTCGTGCCGTGATTCCTAAAAGGATTCACCCCGTCAGGCAAGGCATTGTAGTGCAGGCTGACAAAGATATCCGCACCGACAAATTCCGCCATCTGCGTCCGCGCGGACAAGGTGGCGCCGTGCTGGCCGGTACGGGTCAGGAAAACCGTCGCTCCCTTCCGGCGTAGTTTGCCGGCCAGCGCTTCCGCCAGCCAAAGGTTTGCATCCTTTTCCATGACGCCGCTTGGACCTATGGCGCCGTCCAACGGGGCGTGCCCGGGATCGATGCAAATAACCATCTTTTTCAGCGAAGGCTTCTCCGGTGGCCGCTTGACAACCAGAGTAAGCGTGTTGTTCTCGTAGTAAGTTCTGAAACCCCACTGTTGCCGGCCGCGCAGTTTGATTCGCAGTTGGTAGACGTCTTCCTCGGGCTGTTGCCAGCCGATGTTTTCAATCACGCCGTCGTCGACCTCTTGCCTTATCCAATCCGTGTCGGACACGGCGCCATAGACGGAAAGAATCAGCTCAGACGGATTCAGGCCCTGCTGCACCCGAAATGGCAACTTTTCCTGCAGAAAGAGACGAACCAGGACAGCACGGCGGCGGTTCTCTGTACGCACGATCGAAATGACGCTACGCGGCGCGAGCGTGCCAGATGGCAACAATCTTAGATTTGCCTCCGGCGCCCACGTCGCCTCTCCCGAAGCAAGTCGCGCCTTCCAAAACCCCCGTTTCTTTGCCGTCAGTCTCAACTTAACTCCACGAGGCAGGAAGAGATCATACCCCAAACCCGGCCCGGTGCGCCCTACCGTCATTTTCTCGGTCAGGATACCGATGGTCGGAATGGCCGCACTCAGCGTGGTGACCGTGCCACGCGCCACGAAACTGCCACGACGAGGGCCGTTGTTAGCCGTCACTTCGAAGCGCACTTTTGCTGAATCGAGCACAGCGCCCTCGGGAATCTTGATGGAACCCGTGTAGAGTACACCCGCTTGCGGCGCATACTCCGGCCGCCCGTCGCCAAACACGAGATTTCCCCAGTATGCCTTAACCCCCTCTCCGGGCTTTGATTCAACGAGCGGAAACTTGCCCCGCAAGCCTTCAACGGAAAAGGCAGTCCGAAACCCGGAGGCGCCTCTGAAAGAAACTTCCAGGACTCCGCCCGGCGACACAAAAACTTCGTCCACAGGCGAAATCGAGGCGGTATCGACGGCTACCCTTCCCGGCGTCAGCGCCAGAGAATCTTGCGGAACAAGAACATGGCGCTCGACAACAGCAGTATCGTTTGCCGTCGCCGCTACACAGCGAAATACAAAAGCCCCACCCCGAATCGGAAAAAATCCCAGAAATGCGCCGTTCGAATACATGCGCGCCCTGCTACCGTTTACAAACACCTGCGCGCCGGGCAGGTTTGTCGCTCCGAATACGAACGTGGAATCAGCGGCGCCGAGCGTCTGGGCCTCTTTGGGATAGACCACATTCAGGGCGGGTTGCGCCTGAAGCGGAAGAGGCAGCGGCGACATAAGTACAATCAAGAAAAGAATTTTTGCGCCGGCTCCGAGCGGCAAGGTTCGGCTGTCGCGCGCAGCCTTGGTCATAAGGACTGCCAGAATTCATCGCGCAACATTACGTCGACGCTATCGCCGGCTGCGTAAGAATGCTTGCCGCCGTGAACGACAATGTAGGAATTGCTGCCAGCAAAGGCAAGAATGTCAGCAGACCCTCTGGAACTGAGCGGAACCGTTTGCAACTGACCGTTCAGGAGTGAAGTTAAGGCGGGGTGGTAATTCGCTCGCCCGGTCTTGCTTTCGAACGCGGTTTGCAGCACAGCAGCTTCGCGGCGATTGTGCAGATTCGTCCGGCCCAACATCTTGCGCAGACAAGGCTTGACGATGACTTCAAATATGGTGCTTGCCGACACCGGATTTCCAGGAAGGGCGAAAACGATACAGGAGCTGGTTACGCCGAAAACCGTTGGTTTGCCTGGTTTTATATTTACTTTCTCATACATTAGGTCCACTTCGAGGTCACGCAGTACTTTCGGAACGTGGTCGAAGTCCCCCATGGATACGCCCCCGGAAATGAGAAGCACGTCGAACTTGAGGCCCTCACCCATCCCGCGGCGCAGGCTATCTACGTCGTCGGCGCTGATCCCGAGCGCTGTTGGCGAGGCGCCGCAGGAATACGCCTGACTAAAAAGCGCGTGTCCATTGCTGTTGCGAATCTGTCCGGCGCCGGGACGCTGCTCGATCTCCACTATTTCGTCGCCGGTCACAAGGACGGCGACCGTGGGCCTCTTATAAACCGTTACCGAGCGCCGCCCCACCGTGGCCAGGACGCCAATGCACGCCGGGCTCAAATACGTCCCCTGTTTCATGACAACCTCCCCGGCCTTCAAAATTTCTCCCCTGACCGCTACATGTTTACCCACGCTCACACTTTCCAGAACATCCACCTGCCCGTCTTTAGGAGATGTGGTTTTCTCAACCATCTGGACGCTGTCGGCTCCTGCCGGCATCGGCGCGCCGGTCATTATTTTCGCTGCCTGGCCGCTTTGCACGGTAACGTCGGGCGCGGCCCCGGCCGGAATCGTAGCGACAACATTCAGAGTGGCGGGAAGGGCGATGGTGTCGGCCGCTATCAACGCATAGCCATCCATAGCTGACTTGTTGAACGGAGGCATGTCTATATCGGAAACGATGTCCTCGGCCAGCACTGAGCCGACGCAGGCCGAAATATCCACCTCCTCGGTCCCGATAGGCTTGCAGGCTTGGAGAGCGGT
>CAZTNL010000545.1:0-2807 GCA_964614885.1 uncultured Calditrichaceae bacterium
TGGATTTTAGAACGGGCATTTTCTGCGAGATCAGAGGCCAGCAGGAGAAGGTGGGTATGGCCCGTTTTCAAGGATTTCTGCGCCGCGCTCATGCCGCAGGAGAGCTTGCGCGCCCTCTGTGCCAGTCCGAGCAGTCGAAATGCTTTTTCGAGATCAGGCATGAAACCTCGCTATCAATCGTTCGCGGAAGTCGTCGGAAAGGGTTGCCCCCAGGTGGCGGGTAAACGCCCGCGCGGTGAGCGCGCGCGTGACACATGCCTCGTCGCGGCAAACATAGGCGCCACGCCCCGGTTTCGCCTGCTCCAGGTCGAGTTCCACGTCGCCGGCCGGGGTTCTGGTAACCCGCAGCAGCTCATTTTTTGCCCGTTTCGTGCGGCAGGCGATACAGGTTCGTTGTGGCGAACGGCCGGTCATGGCCCGGGCGTCTCCGGCTCGTTCTTCAGGTTCCAGCAGGTTTTCCAGGCGGCCACAATTTGCTGATTGCGGTCGACCAACAGGATCTCCTGCAGGCAGCCGGGGTCGTCAGCGAATTCCCGCACGACCTTGATCATCACCGCCGCGGCCTCCTCCAGCGATACCCGGCCTGTTCCGGTGCCCATTCCCGGAACCGCCATCGATTTGATTTGGCACTCGCGCGCCAGCTCCAGCGCCGCTTGCGTGGCCCTGGCAATGTTTTCGACATTCGTCCTTTGCACCGGAACTTTCATGGTCGGCGCATGTATGACGCACTCACATTTCAGTTTGCCGGCCGTGGTCACGATGGCCGAGCCGATATGAACGGGGGCCTTGGCCATGGCCTCGTCCTCGATCACCGCGCCCCCTGCTTTTTTTATCGCCGCAGCCACACCTCCGCCCATTTCTCCCTCCGAGTTTGCCGGGTTTACGATCGCCTCAGTCTCGACTCTGGTGAGATCGCCTACCAAGAATTGAACGTTCATACATTCCTCCTGGCCAGTTTTCACGTACTGTCAAATATTCAATGACCTCGTAGTGTTTAACCTGGAAAATTCAAAACCACGAAGCTCACGAAAGACGCGAAGAAAAAAACAAAGATTTCGCCTGGCAATGAACTTAAATCATTGAAATCTTGAATATCTTGCTCAAATTCCTTCGTGATCTTCGAGACCTTCGTGGTAATGAAAATAAGGTTTTGTGACCAATTTATTGCAAGTGTTTGTGATATTGCAGTTTGTTTTCCGCGGCTTTTGGGGAGCCGGGCTCCCGCACTCCAAATTTTGCTAAAACTCCGGAGAAAAACCACAAAACGAAATATCGCGCATTTTCTTTTTTTATGAAAACGTTCGATGCTACCGGTTGTCAAATGGCTCTCTGCCTTTCAACTTTAGACAATTTGTCGAAAGATGCAAGGGAAAGCTCGACGACAGTGCGCTCAGTTCAGCGCATGACGACAAGTTTTTCCACCAGCTCGACCTGCTGATTGCCGGAACGGGCAATGATTTTGTAGAGATAGACGCCGTTGGCCAGCGCGTCCCCGTCCTGGTCGCGACCGTTCCAGCGGAACTGGTTGAAGCCCGCATTCGCCGGCAGCTCTTCCAGCGTGAGAATCAGGCGCCCGGCTATCGTGTAGACTTTGATGCGCACTTCATCGGCGGGGTGGGTCAGCGTATAGGTGAATTCGGTGGCGTCCCGGAACGGGGTGGGGAAATTCATGACTTTGCCGAGCACAAACTCGTCGCTGACGAAAAAATCGGCCTCGAAATAGCCCAGATTGCCGGTGGCGTCGCGCGCGAGCGCCTGCAGGGTGTGTTCGCCGGCGGCCAGGTTCGGGGAAAACACCGCAACCAGACGAAGATCCGCGTCGTCGGGATTTTGCCGCGGCAGCAATCGCGCCTCGCCTTCGGCCGGGCCGTAGCCGATGGTTTGGTCGTCGAGCAGAACGGTGACATGGCTGCTGTCCGCTGGAATCTGACCCCGGTCGAGCACTTCGATGGCGACGGACGGCTTCGAGGCAACAAACTCACCCTGCGATAGCGCCACCCCGTCAAAGCTCACGCGGATAGTGGGAGCGAGGGTGTCGCGCGCGACGACAAAAGTAGCCGAGCTGCTGTTGTTGCTTTCTACCAACTCCGGCACCTTGTCTTCCGGGTCCAGTTCCGCCGTGAGCCGCACTTCGCCGAGAAGTTGGCCGGTCTCGATCGGCGTTGTGAATCGCCCGCTGGCATCGATGTCGAGATCCGGCGCCTGAAATCTTCCCACCTCGGTGGAAGCTTTGCCCGGAACTTTGGCCAGAATGCGTACGGTAAAAGGGCCGCTCGCGCGCAGTCCAAAGTTGCCGATCTCGACTGTGGCGGTAGTGGCTTCGCCGGTCTGCACGCTGTCCGGGCTAATCGTCAGTGAGTTGCGGTCGACGACGAGGTCCGCGGCTGGCTCGAAATCCGCCGACCACGCTCGCAGCGTCGGCGACTCCTGGCCTGTCAGCGAGGTCATCTCGGCCATAAGCTGAATTTTCGGATAGCGCGCCGGGTCGATGTCGGAGAGGTCGATATCGTTTACTTGTTTCAGGCCGCGCATGAGCGTGTCGACTCCGGCGCCGCCTTTTGGTCGGCCGAGCACATAAAAGGCGATGCGCTCGTTTTGGAATGAAGAAGTGTAGTCGAAGTGGGCGGATTTCCAGGCCAGCGCCGGGCCGATTTCGACGGACGTCATCGTGCCCGATTTTGCGAAGCGACTCAGCGTATCGGCGACCACGGCCGGGCCATCGCCCGATTTCGACCAGGCCTCCGGCACCGAGCCGATGGCCGCGCCCTTGCGGCCGATAATCGCCCACGAATCGCGAAACCCGACCT
>CAZTNL010000546.1:0-2788 GCA_964614885.1 uncultured Calditrichaceae bacterium
CCGTATTCCGTCGTCCTGTTCGACGAGATCGAAAAGGCGCATCCGGACGTATTCAATATTCTGCTCCAGATTCTTGACGAGGGTCAGCTTACGGACGGTCTGTGCCGCAAGGTCGATTTCAAGAATACCATTCTTATCATGACATCGAATGTCGGCGCCCGCGACATCAAGAAAGGCAGCGGCATCGGTTTTGCCTTCGATACCGAAACTTCTGACTATGAAGCCATGCGCGACAAGATTTTGGAAGAAGTCAAGCGTCTTTTCAACCCTGAGTTCATCAATCGTGTAGATGAAACCGTGGTGTTCCACCCGTTGAAGAGATCCCACATGGTCAAGATAATCGATATCGTGATCGAGGAGATGCTTTGCAAAGTCAAGGATCGCGAGATCGAAATCGAGCTCACCAAGGGCGCCAAGGAGCACCTGGCCGAGCACGGCTTCGACCCTGTTTACGGCGCGCGGCCGCTGCGCAGAACGATTCAGAAGTTCGTCGAGGATGCCCTTGCTGAAGAAATTCTGAAAGGAAAGTTTGGTGACGGCAGCCGGATTCTGGTAAAGAAGAAGGGTGACGGCCTCGACTTTGTCGAAACCAGCCGCAAGAAGACGAAGTCATCCAAGGGACCGGATAAGGCCAAACCCAAGAAAGAGGAGCTCGAGAACCAATCATAGGGCGGTGGCGATCTCCGGGACGGCTATCTGGCAGTTCCGGAGATCGCCCAACCAACTTTTCCACGAAACCCGGGCCATTTGCCTGCCACAACGACTTGCCACGAAAAATACCTTGACTCGGGTGCAATTCATTTATATATTTGGTGACTTCGACCACTTAAATCTTTTATTTTCTGCGCTTAGGTTTGTCTCGAACGATGCTGATTTCCAGAATAAAGGTAAAGGCTTTCAAATCGATTTTTGAACTGAACCTGCCTATCGATCCAAAGGTTACAGTGCTGATCGGCGCCAATGAAAGCGGCAAGACCAATACGTTGCGGTCTATCGAGTCGTTTCGGATAGGCGCGCCGTTCAACAATTTGATGACCTGCCAATACTCGGATTACTACTACCAGGGAAAATGTCCTGAGGTCACCATCGATTTTGGCAACCTGTCGCGCGAGAACCGGCGCAATCTGATTCCGGTCTCGGAAGTTTTTAAGGACGCCGAGAAATTCTCCGTGATGAAAGATGGTCCCGAGCTCGTCAACTATCATGTGTTCGTGAATAATGAAGAGATCATAGTTTCAAATATGAAGCGGCTGCTCGACTATTTGCCGAAGCTGCTTTATTTTGACAACATTTCTCTCATCAAAAACCGCGTCGATCTGAACACGCTGCTCAACGGCGACAAAAACCATGCGACTGAGCGCAATCTGCTCAAGATCGGAGGACTGCATAACAATCTGGAATTGATCTTCGAGGACTCGACCCGGGGACGGCGGGCCAGCGAGGAGGCCAGCCGGCTGATCACGCAGCAGATACGCAGAGTCTGGTCGCAAGAGCCGACCATTGAGATTAAGCTTAACGTCAACGGCAAAGTGCTCTATATCGACATTTCCGATGGCACGACTGTTTACGATACCCCGGAATCGAGGAGCCTCGGCTTCCGCTGGTATTTGTCGTTCTATATCAATTTTATCGCCCAGACTTTTGAGGCCAGAGCCAACGAGTTTTTCTTTCTCCTGGATGAACCCGGCATCCATCTCCATCCTGCGGGCCAGAAGGATCTGACTAAAGTCGTCGAAGATTTGTCGATCAAGAACCAGTTGGTTTACACTACGCATTCCCCGTTTATGATCAACCGTGAGTTTCCGCAGCGCGTTCGTCTGGTGAGCAAGGGCCGCGATGGGACCAAGGTCGACCCGCAGGCCTACCGCGACAATTGGCGGCCTTTGCGGCGCTCTATCGGCCTGATGCTCGGCGATCTTTTTTTCTTCAACGACAGCAGCCTGATCCTCGAGGTTCCGTCCAGGCGCAATCCATTCAAAAAACGATTTCAGTTCTTCCGGTCGGGCGCGGAGAAAAACAACCATTAGCAGCCCGCCGCTCTGAATTTATACAAACTCGGGCAAATGTTTCAACAACTGACGTCCATTTGCGATATTCCCGGAATTAAAGTTGGGCTGGCGCACGACGATCGCGCTCTGACCGGCTGCACCGTGATCGTGCCTGAAAATGGCGCGATCGCTGCCGTAGATATTCGCGGCTCGGCGCCGGGGACGCGTGAGACCGATGCGATTCGTCCAGGACGGCTGGTTCCGCGAGTGGATGCGATCTTGCTCACCGGGGGCAGCGCCTTCGGACTCGCCGCGGCCGACGGTGTGCAGCAGGCGCTGGAGGAGCAAGGGCGCGGCTTCGATGTCGGGGTAACCACGGTGCCCATCGTGCCGGCGGCCGTCATTTTCGACCTGCACGAAGGCGACCACCGCGTGCGGCCGGATAAGGAAATGGGCTGCCGCGCGGCTCGGGCCGCAAGCGCGGAGCATCCGCCTGACGGACGGGTTGGCGCCGGCAGAGGCGCTACCGTGGGCAAAGCGCTCGGGGCCGAAAATGCCATGCCCGGAGGCCAGGGATCGGCATGCGCCCGATTTGGCGCCACACACGTGGCGGCGCTTGCCGTTGTCAACGCCTTTGGAAATGTGGTGGATCCCGCGACAAACGAAGTCGTCGCCGGCGCCAGAGACCCGCGCACCGGCGCCTTTGTCGACGCTGAGAAGGCCGTTTGGGAGATGAAATTGCCAGGCGAAAAATTTGCCGGCAACACGACCCTGGCTGTCGTGGTCACGGATGCCGCATT
>CAZTNL010000547.1:0-2786 GCA_964614885.1 uncultured Calditrichaceae bacterium
AGATGTTGCGGTAGTTTTTGTAATAAGTTTCGATTTCGACCTGGTATTCGTTGGCGAAGTCTTTGCTGACACCGAACACCGCATGTTTCGAGGAGGAACCTTTCTGCAGCTTATTAGACCCGACCCAGATATCGGCGATGAAAGCGCGTGGTACCCTGTGCAGGTATTGGTAGTACGTGCCGGCGGAGGCCTTCAGGTTGACCGAGTCGGTCAGCCTGAATTTTGCGGAAACCCGCGGGGCCAGATTCTTGAAAGTTCGGTCGGCGTTGAACAGGTTGCCGCGCAGACCGGCTTCCAGGTCCCAGCGGTAATTCGGACGCCAATTGCCGAGCACGTAGCCGGCGTAGTGCCGCGGGCGCGTGTCGATATCGATCTTGCCGTCGGGCGCGTCCTGTTTGAAGACCAGATGCAGGTTCTTTTGCTCGAATCCGAACTCCGCGGTGAACTTCTTGGAGGGGTGATATTCGAAATCGCCTTTGAAGGTGATGTCGGTGACGAAGTTCTTTTCGACAAAATCGATGGCATCGCTGAAATCGAAATTGGAGTCGAATCGGCTGCCCGTGATCCAGAAGTTTGCAAAAAGTTTCGGGGTAAACAGGCGCATCCAGCGGATACTGCCGGTGCGATTGCCCCAATTGTATTTGAACCCGGCCTCGTCCGTCGACGCGTTGTTGAACGTCAAGTCGAGCTTGTCCTCGCTGCCGTAGCCGCTGATCGTCAGTTTGTTGCGGCCGTTCAGGTCGAAAAAAGCTTTCAGATTGCCGTCGTAAAAGTAGTAATCCGGGATATCTGAAATGGCTTTGGCGATCGTTTTGTCGAAATAGGTCCGGCGCACCGAGCCGGAGAGCGAACCGATTTTCCCGAGCGGCATCTGGATGGTGGTCTTGGCGCTCAGCAGGCTGATGGAGCCGGTCGCTTCGAACTCCTCGCGGTTGCCGTCGAGGTTGGTGACGTTGAGGATGGAGGACAGGCGGCCGCCGTATTTGGCGCCGAAGCCGCCCTTGGAGAGCTCGACCTGTTTAATGGCGTCCGTATTGAACGTTGAAAAAAGCCCGAAGGCGTGCTCCGGATTGTAGACGTCGGTGCCGTCGAGCAGGTTGAGGTTCTGGTCCGGGGTACCGCCGCGGACGTAGAGCGCCGATGAGAAATCCGACACCGGCAGAATTCCCGGCAAAGTTTGCAGCGATCGCAGGAGGTCGGCCTCCGCGACCTGTGGAATTTGTTTGATCTGGCGCGCGCTGAGTTTCAGCTTTGAGATCTCCTTTTCGAAGAGCTTTTCAGCTTCGGGAATCGTCTCTTCGGTGACGATCACGCTCTCCATTTCGATACTCACGGCCCGCATGTGAATAGTGACCGTCTTCTGCTCATCAACGGTGAGGCGAATTGCCTGCTTCTGTTTTTCGTAACCGATGTAGTGGAAAACGAGCGTGTAGGTGCCGACCGGCACATTTGGGATTACGTAGTAGCCGCTGCCGTTGGTGCTGCTGCCCATTTGTGTTCCTTCGAGGAACACATTGGCGCCGATCAAGGCTTCACCGCTGCCCGCATCGTACACGAAGCCGCTGACGGTTGCCGTCTGGCCCGCGAGCCCGCTGCCGGTGCGAAGCAAGATGCTCATCAGGCTTAGCCCGATAATGAAGTGTCGCAAAGGAACCTCCTGTTAGCCTGACTAATCCAAATGTTGCCACGAGCCACAGAGAAACAAGAACTTAGAGAAAATGTTCACCTTCTTAACTTTGGTTACGACCGGTCAAAGTTCGCCTTTTCCCGGCTGGCAAGCAAGCCTTTTTTTTCGGGGCGTATTCATCCCGTGTCGCATTCTTTCCCAGGCGCACGACTCTGCGATATAGTATGCCTCAAATGTTACAATCTGTTCCGATGCGGGCCGAATTTAATGTTGCGCCCGGTGGCGGAATTTGTTATATTCACCGCAGTTTGTCTGGATTGTGCGACGCAACCCCGGGAGTATATGCAAGTTCGTGATTTACTGACAGAGAAACGCCTGCGAAGCGTTGAAGCGCCGGTTTCCGAAATCGACCTGGACACCTTGAAGAAAAAGTTGCAAAACCAGGAGGTGTTTGGCCTGGTCGAGGTTTCGGAAAAGGCGGACTTTGAGGCGGGCCACATTCAGAACGCCATCCCGGCCCGGCTGGAGGAGATCCTGGACGTCGCCGGCCAACGATTCAGAAAATTCCAGCAAATCATTATTTACACCAGCGAGGCCTCTTCCAGCGCTGCCATGGTGGCGGGTCAGAGACTTCAGCACGCGGGTTTTACCAACGTGTTGGTCCTGAAGGGCGGCAAGGAAGCGTGGCGTAATGCACAGCTGCCTCTCGATGGAACCCATCCGAACGCGGAGCCATCCGATGATTAACGTCAAGAGTGTTTTTGCGAAACCCGCCGCCACCGATGGCAAGCGATACCTCGTCGAATCATTCTGGCCGGAGGGGCTGCATACCCGCGATGCAAGGGTAGACGAATGGCGGCGCGACATTGGCCCGTCCTACGATCTGCAGCGATTCGAGTTCGACAAGGGCAACTGGGAGGCATACAAGTCGCGATACCGGGCCGAGCTGCACGATGACAAAGAGAAGCACCGGCAACTCATCGGCATGGCGCGCGCGGCCCGCGACACAACCATTACCCTCCTCTATGGCAACGGAGATCCCGAGCACAACCACGCGCTGATTCTAAAAGAGCTCGTCGAGAAAGGTGTTTGAAACGTCCCTCGCCGGCGGCGTCCGGTTATCCTGCCATGATTCAAGAAAACGATCTGAAACGGTTAG
>CAZTNL010000548.1:0-2780 GCA_964614885.1 uncultured Calditrichaceae bacterium
CGGAATTCCCGGCGGTCGTCGCTGCGCGTTATCTGCATGTCTGATTTCATCTCCTTGGGAGAAAAGGTACGGCGGAGCTTGGTGACGAAAACGCCTGGAGCGATCAATTTGGCCAGTTGTGGGTATCTCGTCGCCATCGCATCCGCCTCGTCTGCATCGACGGCGTTGGCGTATTCGACTTTCGCGCCGGGAAAGCGCATCGGGTCGGCAGCGATTGTGTAAATCAGTACCTCGGCGCGATCCTTCACGCTGATAGAGGACATCTTCAAAGGATAGGTCAGGCTTTCTCCGCTAAAGGCGAAGGTGAGCCTCGCCGGCGCAGTTGTCGCGAACCACCAGTCCTGCACGAATGCCGGCACCTGTGCGGTATCGAGCTTCATCGCCACAAAAAACCAGTTTCGATCCACATAGTCCTGAAACAGGCCGGCGTCCGTTTGTTTGTAGCGGTAATTGTTTTCGCTGAGCCAGGTGGTCAAGTCGACGGCACTTGTGGCCTGCAGGACGGTCGCCTGGAACGTGCCGACCATCTGTTCGTAGACCACGGTCACGCCGGCCGGGCCGGACACCACCATTGCGTCGTCGGCGAACTCGGCGCGCTCCATCAGGATGGGCGAGATCGTGTCGTTGTCGTCGCAGCCGCAGCCGCCGCTGCTCCTTCTGGTCAAAGGCTGGGTCATGAAGCTCGCTTCGTTCATAACATTGGCGCCGGCGGTGGACAGTCGCGGGCGGGCCGGAACCGGCACGACGATGCCGAAGTCGCGTGCGTTGCCTTCAAACTGCACCTGGGGAATGAGCGAAACTTCATTTTGGCCAAACAGAATAATGTTGCGCTGGGCCACACCGAAGATATCGCGTCCATTTTGCGGGAAAATGACACAGTAGCTTGCGCTGTCGTCCCACGATGTCGCGACCGCCAGAAACAGACCCGCCAAAACGCAGACCGCGCCGATTTTCTTCATCATTGTCTTTTTCCTCCCTGCGGGTCCGGCCCGCAGTTTCTTACGCGTCCTTTAGAAATTGTAACCCACGCCGACGAGAATGCTGACGCCGGAGAGGTTGAACCGGTAGCGTGTTCTGTCGCTCCTGAAGGTCATCTCAACAAAGCGGTAGTTTATTTGGGAGAGCAGCAGAAGATGTCCGGCGATACGCAGCTCAGGCGACACGGACAAGATGGCGCCGACATTATTGCCGCGGCCTGCAGGCTGCTCGGTGATGGTTTCCCGGGCAAACAAATACTCAATGCCTGCGCCCAGATACAACTTCGGGTAGTTTGGTGTCAGCAGGTCGGTCTCGGCGAGCAGGGAAAGGCCGGTTTGTCTCAGTGTGGCCGCATTGCCGGCGTCGAAACCGGCTGAATTGTAGAACGGATCCCCTTTCCGTTGTGACATCTGCAGCCCGAGCTGCAGCCGGCCGCGTTCGCCAAGACGGGTCGAGAGCGCCACCTTTCCGGTAAAGCTGCTGGCATAGATGCTCTGGAGCGCATCGTTGCTGGGTGAAAAGGCCCCTCCGAGCGCAAATAGCTGCCAGCGCCGCCCATCCGGGTTTTGCGCATTGGCCCTGACCGGCAGGAGCCCGCAGAGCAGGCAAAGAACCAGTGTCTTTTTCAGCATGATTTGTCTCCCTCTTGCAAAATGAGTCTAACGCAGCAAATGCAGGTTGCGGGACTCGAAGCCGATTTCCTCGTCAGCGATAGTCGCATTATAGTCGATGTAGATATCGGTGGGATACCCATAGACGTCGTCATAGGTCAATTGCAGTTCCGCGACGCTATCCGGATCGACGGAATTTGCCAGCTCGATGAGCTGCGGGACGGTTTTGAACAGATCGTACCGGTCGGGAGCGAGCGCTTCGCCGGTGGCTAAATCTGTAACGCTGACGATCGAATCGTTGCGCACGCGAATGCGTTGAAATCGGCCAGCAGGTTCGACGCAAAAGCAGATGAACCTCTGCTCAAACTCGTACGGATCCGTTTGCCAGTTCACGCTGGTATCATTTCCGTTGTCCGGGTTGAAAATACAGGCGGAAACCGTTGCCGCAACAAAGATGGCACAAAGGGCCAGGGTCGCTGCCCGCCTGGCTGCCGGGGCAGACGTTGGCGGGGCCTGCCGTCTATCGCATCCGGTGTTCATGGCTACATCCCGATTTTGAAGTCGACTGATTCGGACCTGCCACCGGGACTGGAGACCAGCGACGCCCGCACTTTGAAGTCTCCATTGGCGGGAGTGCCGTCATTGCTGTTGCCATTCCATGTCACGCTGTACGACTTTGCCGCACCCGCTTCCAGGGTCATGTCCCAAAGCGCCTCGGTAAATGCCTTTCCGTGGGCCCAGTTCCAGACGAGGTCGCCACTGTCCGTGCTGCGCGCCGCGAAATCGAAGATCTGACCGTCGTTGAAATGCAAGGTCATCGGCGCGGGGGACAGGTTGCTGATTTGCAAGGTCATCTGCACGCTGTCGCCAGGCTGCATTTGCGCTTTGTCCAGTACCAAACTCACGGCGGGGCTGTCTGCCCTGATGCGGTCGACCAGTGCGACGATGCCGTCGATGATGTCGCCCAGGTTTTCGGGCACGGTGATGCCGTGCACGATCACTGTTTTTGTATCGCCGCCGAAGGAGAATGTGATCTCATAGGAGAAAGTGTCGACGGTATTGTCGTCGTACGGGCCCTGCAGGTCGAAGAAGTGATTGTTCTGCATGAGCAGGATCAGGTTGTCGAACGCCGGCTTGCTGAGCTCGGTTTCAAAGAGCATTCGTGGCGCAAAACTTTCCGAGAACTCTACG
>CAZTNL010000549.1:0-2768 GCA_964614885.1 uncultured Calditrichaceae bacterium
CGTCCACATCTGAGAAGGCATCTACCCAGAGCTCGTCCAGCTTGCGCGAGACTTCGTAGCGCTCATCGAGAAGCGCACGCAACTGCTCCTCGCTCCGAGCCTGAATCTTGCGGTTCATCTCTTTCTTCAGCTGAACGAGACGCTCGAACAGCAAATTTGCCTTGTCGTAGTCGGTGTAATACCCGGTTGCCGAGCGCAAAATCTGGAGCACCTCGTCCAGACCGCAGACGCGCACGCGCTCGTTTTTCTGAAAAACCTGCAGTGAAATCCGCGGCCGGTGTTTCTCCTGCTCGAGAATGCGTTTCGTCCGCCAGAAATAGACCGCCGTCCGGTAGCCGGACCGCAGCTCGTGCACCGGCAGGTCGAAGTGGGATGAATCGAGCCGTTCCCGGGGCGCCTCATCGTTACTGTTAGCTAGTCTGTTCATTTTTCATTTAACATGGATGTCCATGTTTAAAGTCTTTGCTCCTTGTGAAGCTTCTGTATTCGAGTTTCGGATGGCCGAAGTTGATAAGCAGCCCGACTTCAACCCCTGTGGCATTCAGATAGTCGATGACCTGCGCCTGATGCTCGGGTGTCAGGGCTTTCACGGCCTTTAGCTCCACGATCACTCTCCCTTCGACGAAGATGTCCGCGTAGAAATCGCCGACACACTGCCCTCTGAATGTCACTCTTGCCGGCTGCTGCGACTTGGCGGAGAAACCTTTATCCCGAAGCGCGATGAGCATGGCCTTTTCATAGACGGACTCAACAAAGCCCGCGCCCAGCTCATTGCTCACTTCAAAAGCGCACCCCAGGATAGTCCCGGTAATCTCTTCGTGCCGAAGGCCCTCAATCATCTAATGATAAAGCGTCGCGAGGTCTTATGCAACTATTTTTATCCGACTTTCCTGCTTGGAAACGGCACCAAGTGTGAAGATTCCTTCGTTTGACATTTCGCCCGGTTTGCCATATATTCCGAACTCAGATGCAACCGTAACCGGAAAGTCGAATTGTGAACAACAACTACATATTTCTACAGCCCGCATGGATGCTGGCAGCCATCGCCCTCCTCGGGCCGCTCATTCAGCCCGGCGAGGCAGCGAAACCCCTTTCGCGGCCCGGAGATCACGAGTTCCGGATCGAGCACCAGGGGCGGAGCAGAACCTACAAAGTGCACCTTCCGCGAGACTTCCAGCCCGGCAAGCCGCGGCCGCTTGTCATCGTTTTGCATGGCGGCGCCGGCAATGCCGACAATGCCATCCGCATGACCGGGATGAACAAGAAATCCGACGAAGCCGGATTTATCGCTGCCTATCCAAACGGTACCGGGCTGTTCAAGACGCGGGTCCTGACCTGGAATGCCGCCAACTGCTGCGGCCGGGCGAAAAAAAAGAACGTGGATGACGTCGGCTTTATCCGCAAGATGCTGGAAAAGCTGGAAAAAGACTACGCCATCGACCCGAGGCGGGTTTACGTCACGGGCATGTCCAACGGCGGCATGCTGGCCTTCCGGCTGGCCTGTGAAATGGCCGACAAGATCGCAGCCATCGCTCCGGTAGCGGCTGCGTTTAACGACGACCCCTGCCAGCCGGCCGAGCCGGTTTCAGTCATCATGTTCAACGGGACGTTGGACAAGCGCGTGCCTTTCGATGGCGGCACCGGCCCCGAAGCCACGGAGGATCGCATCGACCGCTCGGTTTCCGAAGCCATCTCTTTCTGGATCGATGTCGATGCCTGCGACCCGATGTCGGAGATTCACTATTCGAAAGACAACACAGTTCAGTGGGAAATTTTCTCCAGCAGCAAAAACGGCACGGCGGTGGTGCTCTACACCATCAAGGGCGGCGGACACGCCTGGCCCGGGGGCAGGCGCGGTTACATTTTCGCCGATATCCCAACGAAGGCAATATCCGCCACGGATATCATGTGGGATTTTTTTGTAAAGCATCCCAAACCACGACGATAGAAAAAGCGGCGGGAAACTTCATGAAACTCGTGATCTTCGATATCGACGGTACGCTGACCGCGACCAGCAAGACCGACGCCGACTGCTACGTTCAGGCCATCCGCGATGTGTTCGGCCTGGAAGTCGACGACAGCGACTGGTCCCGCTTCCGCAACTATACCGACTCCGGCATCTTTGCAGAAGTCTTCGAGAAACAAAACGGCCGCCCGCCGTCAGTGGAAGAAGACCGACGGCTTCAAAGACATTTTCTGCAGCTCCTAAAGAAAACATTTGCCGAAGAGCCGGACCTGTTCACCGAGGTTCCTGGCGCGGGACACACGCTGCAACACCTTCGCCGGCAAGAGGACTGGGCAGTTGCCATGGCCACCGGCTGCTGGCGCTGCTCGGCCGAGTTCAAACTCGATTGCGCCCGCCTCGAGGCCAAAGACCTGCCGCTCGCGACCTGCGACGGCATGCATCGCCGGGAGGAGATCATGCGTGAGGCAGTCACGCTCGCTGAAAGCGCAAACAACGTGATTACCTTTGACCGCATTGTCTATGTCGGCGACGGCGTCTGGGATGCCCGAGGCTCCCGCAATCTCGGCTTCCATTTCGTCGGTATACAGCATGAAAACCACCACAGAACCCTCGCCGACGAAGGCGCCAGCCACATCCTCCCCAGCTACCTCGACCTTTCCTCGTTTCTGCGCGCCCTCGAAGATGCGCAGATTCCGGTCTGAAGCAAATCTGGGCTGCACCATGTTCAGAACTGGCGCGACATCTCCTAGCGGCGAATCAGTCCTCGGGAAAGTTATTTTTTACCGACGTCTCGCCTGATCAC
>CAZTNL010000550.1:0-2765 GCA_964614885.1 uncultured Calditrichaceae bacterium
GGGTTGCCTTCGCCCGTACCGACGTAGACCACATCGGGATTCTGTTGCACGATGGCCACAGCGCCGACAGAGGCGACGCGCTGCTCGTCGAACACCGGCTTCCACGCAATGCCGCCGCTGGTCGATTTCCACAGCCCGCCGGAAGCGGTGCCGACATAGATGATATCCGGATTTGCGACCACGGCGTCAATGGCAGTTACGCGGCCGCTCATGCCGGCAGGGCCGATGCTGCGGGCCTTGAGGCCGTGCAGCTTGTCCATGTCGAGCTTCTGTGCCGGCAACGAGGCGGTCAGAGACAATAGTAGCAGAGACAGAGTGCAGGCCATTCCACTCGGGATTTTCATCTTCCCTCCGTTTTCAGTCATGATATTTATCTTGCAGGCAGAGCCGACGAAATGAACCCGGCCAGATCTTCCTTGAGTCTCCGGAGCGACGGCTGGTGAATGTACATCATGTGACCGGCTTCATAATATCCCATACTGATATTCTTGCGAAGCGCGGGCGGCAGCCCCAGATGATCGAAGGTGTAGCGCGTCGCGAAATAGGGCGTAGCCAGGTCGTAATAACCATTAGCTACAAAAACCCGGAGCGCGGGATTTCGCGTCATCGCGCCGCGCAGGGTTTCGGCCACATCGACATACCGGTTCTCATACTTATCGAACTTCCACGGCCAGACGCGGCCGGTCAGAATCTCGTATGGCAAATCGCTTTTGAATTTGAGCTCGGAGCGAACATAGCTGTTGAGGGTGGCGGTATAGGGTCCCTGAATGGCGGCGTAGCTCGGATCGTACTCGAACGACTCGCCGGCCGCATCGCGATCCATGCCGGTAAACCTGCTGTCGAGCCGCCCTACCGTCTGTGCCTGATCGCGCAGCAACTCCTTGACAAAGCGGAAGATGCTGACCCGCAAATCGCTTCTCTTCACATAGTCCTCGCTCAGACCGGTGAAGCGCGCCAGCTTGCGGGCGATTTCTCCGGTCTCCTCGTCTGAAAGCTCCGCCCCTTTCATCAGGGCCAGCGTCAGCTCATTTGCCGCAAACGCCTCGGATTGCCGCAGCGCCTCTTTCAAGTCGGACTGCAGGTCGGCGGGCAGTTTCTTGTGGTACCACGCGGTTGCCGTGTAGGTCGGCAGAAACAGAATGTAAGGCAAATCGTTTCCCGGGTCGAATCGGGCTGTCTGAAAGTTCAGAATGGATGAGATGAGCATGATGCCGTTGAGATAGATACCGTGCCGCTTCTGCAGGTAGCCGGAAAGCCCGGCCGCGCGCGTGGTGCCGTAACTTTCGCCGATCAAAAATTTGGGCGACCCCCAGCGTTCGGCCCGCGTGATATACAGCCGGATAAAATCTCCGACCGACTCGATATCGCCCTGAACGCTGTAGAACTTCTTCTCGTCAGCGCCCGGAGCGGCACGGCTGTAACCCGTGGTCACCGGATCGATGAACACCAGGTCGGTCTTATCGAGCATCGAGAACGAATTATCCACCAGACGGTAGGGCGGCGGCAGGGCGCGGCCCTCCTCATCCATGAGCGTCCTTTTGGGACCGAGGAGCCCCAGGTGCAGCCAAACCGAGGAAGAGCCCGGCCCGCCATTGAAGGAAAACGTAATCGGCCGGCGCGCCGCGTCCTTCACACCCTCCCGAAGATAGGCGATGTAGAAAATGGATGCCTGCGACTTGCCGTTTTCCTCTTTCAGAACGAGCGTGCCGACCTGCGCTTTGTATTGGATCTGTTGGCCGCCGACGCTGATGTGATGCGAGGTCTCAGACAGCTCTTCCTTGACTTCAGACTTTTCGCCGCCGCCTGATTTGGTAGTGTCGTCAGCTTGAAGAGTTGCGGGGATCATAAGACACACTATAAGAACAAAAGGCAGGCACTTCTGCATGAATCTCCTCCCGGTTTTTTGTTTCTGTTGCGGAAATCCCTTGTCGATGGCGCGGAAAAAGGGAAGGCGCGGGCTTGAAACGGAAATGTACAAATCCATTCAAACAACTGCAAGCGAGCCGGCGCCACTGCTATACTTCTTCGAAGCGCTGGCGATCGCGGTTCTTGCGCACCTTGTCAGGGTCGAAAATGTGACCGTTCATAGCAATGTAAACACCCGGCGCCAGCGTTTGCACGGCGGCGATCGCGAAGCCGATGTTGAAAACCGCATCGCTGGACTTGAAGCGGGCGGGTGCCATCGAGCCGGTCAGCACGATCGTTTTGTCCGGAATTTGCTTCAGCAGGCGCGCGGTCTCTACCATGGTGTCGGTGCCGTGCGTCACCAGGACATGCTTGCTGGAAGTCGCCGCGACCTTTTCGAAAACGAACCGGCGGTCGGCTTCGGTCATGTCGAGGCTGTCTTTGCGCAGCAACGATTCGGCCTCGTATTCCAGATCCACATTTGCTTCGATGAGAATATCGCCGACGCTCGACTCGCCGATCAGATACTGGCTTTTAGCGTCAAAGTAGACTTTGTCTATCGTACCGCCGGCGGTGAAGATTTTGATTTTCATATTGGGTCTGCCTGCAATTGAGCCAATCCGATTTGATAAAAAAATCCCTGCCACGAACCGTAGCAGGGATTCTGTATGTCAAAATTTTGCGACCGATGAATCAGACAGAAGCCTTATCATAGTCTGCTTTGCTGACAAACTTTGTGAGGTTGCGGCCATCATCCGTCTTTCCCTTCAGGGCATAACGCTGCTTACCCGGGTCACCGTAGACGACCTTTTCCGTAACCTCTACTTCGACTTTCTTGCGAAGTTTAACATCGTAAAATG
>CAZTNL010000551.1:0-2765 GCA_964614885.1 uncultured Calditrichaceae bacterium
ATCTGGACGAGATCGACCCGGGGCTCAGCCGGATCGCGGTTTACCGCATCGATACCGGCGACGCGCCGCTGAAAGCGCATTTCGAGAGCCGGCTGGTGCAGGTGTTCGGTGTTATGGGCTAGCCGAAAATGGTGGCCCTGCCGGAGATGAGCACTCTGCGCATTTCTTCCACCGACAGCAGTTTTTCCGTGGTCAATGCGCTGCCTTCTCCGGATGAGTTGTGGAAGGTGGGCCGGCGTCTGCGAGTCGAGGCGTTCCTGGAAGGCAACCTGACCTACGTGGACAACAAAGCGTTGTTTCTCGACCTGCGCCTCAACCGCACCGGCACCAACGAGGTGCTTTGGGCCAAATCGTACGCCGCCTACGTGCGCGGGGTCAAGGTCAGGAAACTGAACCCGCTGAAGATGAGCGTGAACGCCGGCCTCGAAGTTTTCAACATCGACGTGAAGTCGCCTGAGGATGCGCTGCACCCGGATTTTAACGACCGACTGGTGCAATATGCGATCTATTTCGGGCTTTACCAGTTCATGAGCGCCAACAGCAGGCTGCGCTATGAGCTTCGCGCCGGGCTGTCCTTTCTTTCCGAAGGGGTTCGTTTCGCCAGTACGGGTTTCGGCGAGTCGTCGTTTTACGCCCTCGACAAGGGTGGCGCCTTGACAAAACCGGCCTCATTTAACTTCCGTGCCATGCTCTACGCGTCGCTCCTTGCGAACAAGTCGAATCCCTCAGGTGACTGGTTGTCGGTTTACGCCTCGCTCACGCGCTATTTTACCAACCGCGCGCCGGACCTCACCGGCATCGGTATCGGTTTTCGCTCCGACCTGAGTACGCGTTTTTCGATCTCATCCGGCTTTTCGATGATTCGCGGACCCGAGTTCAACTCGCGGCCATTGCTTTCCAGCGGCCGCACGGTTCGTACCCGGATCGACGGTATCCAATACGAAATCATGATGTTGCAATTCTCTTTCTGAAATCGGTGCTGCTATGACTACGCGTTTGTTTTTGATATTTGGCATTTTCCTCTCCGCGCTGGCGCTGAGTTGCGCCGGACACAAATCCGGGGAAATCCGGGCTACTGCCGACTTGGCAACGCCGCCGGCTGACAGTGCGGCCGCGCAAGTCTCCGCGCCGCTTCCGGCTGGGCGCCAAGCCGGGAAAGAGGAGGCGTCTCCGGCAAAAACGGCGCAGCCTGCCGCAGCGACAACTTCCCGGGCCGCAGAAGCGCCGGCGATTTCCTCGACAGAGGCAAAACCGCTCGTGCAGTTTCTTGAAGCAGCCACCGGGGATTCTCAGGCCGAAACGGGCAGAAGGGAGAACGAGACAACCGATGGAAAAACCGGCGAAGTTTCACCGTCGCCTTCGGGCGCGGGGCAATATCTTCTCATAAGATTTCACCAGAACGACACCGATGTCGAAATGGTGATCGACCCGCATACAACCAATCTCAACCTCGATCTGGTGCGTGGCGCCGACGGCACGATGGAAATAAGTCGGGGCGATTCAGTTCTGTACAAAAAAGACGAGCCGGCAGAAAAGGCAGAGTCCGGGGATGAGCTGGCTGCGACGAAGGGGAAAAACCTGGACGAGAAAACGCTCACCGACGACATCATCGGCGATATCAATCTGGCGCAAAAGATGTTCTACGAGCACAAGTACGACGAGGCTCTGCAGGTTCTGCAGCAATCGTTGCAGAAGAAACGCACGGCCACGGCCTACGCCCTGGGCGGCTCGATTTACTATGTCAGCGGCGACATGGACGCTGCGGTCAGCGCCTGGGAAAACGCCCTGAAGATCAACCCGAATTTGCCGCAGGTCCGCGAGCTGGTCCTGCGCTACAAGAAATGACCGCCGCCTGAAGCTGAAAGGATAGAAGATGCTCACTTTCCTGGGATTTGTGACCGGCTCCTTCCTGGTGGCGCTGGGAATCGTCGAGGGCAAGGCGCCTGTCGATGTTTTCCTGAACTGGCAGGGATTGGCGATCGTCGCCGGCGGCACCATCGCCTCGACTTTCGTCTCCTACCCGCTGCGGGAGGTGCTGCTGGCGTTCCGTTCCTATCTGGTTATTTTCGTTGCCGGGTCGCACGACTATGTCGGCGCGGTCAACAAGATGGTGCAGGCCATCCGCACGTTTCAGCGTGAGGGCATGGAGGCGCTGCAGCGCGACAGCGAGCAGATGAAGAAACTCTGGATTTTCAAAGACGGCGTGCAGATGATGGCCGGCGGCTACAGCAAGGAAGAAACGAGGGAGATTCTCGAAGATCAGGTTCGCTGGCAAATGTCGCGGGAGATGAAGCAGCACCAGCTCTTCGGCGCGATGGCCAGAATCGCGCCGGGCTTCGGCATGATCGGCACGCTGATCGGACTGATCAACATGCTGCTGACCCTGCAGAGCGAACCGGGCAAGGTTGGCATCGGCCTGGCAGTCGCTTTGACCACCACCTTTTACGGTCTGGTGCTGGCCAACATCGTCTTCGCGCCGATTTCAGAGAAGATCAAAGAGCGCGCCGAAAACAACCTTCTGGTCGAAACCATGCAGGTCGAGGCGCTGCTGATGATTTACGATAACCGAAACTACATTTACGCCCGCGACAAGCTGTCCGCCTATCTGAATGCCGGCAACCGCAGGAAAATTGCCCGTATTTCCCCGAACGGCGCCATGAAGAAGAAAGCGGCCCGCAGCCGGCTGCTGGCGAAGTAGCGCTGCGGAGCCGGCGGTCTATGGAAATCAAACTCAATCCCGAATCTGGTAAGGCGAGACGCGACGA
>CAZTNL010000552.1:0-2761 GCA_964614885.1 uncultured Calditrichaceae bacterium
GCTGGCTCCTGATTCTGAAGTTTTAGTAAAAACAGCTTCTTAAGCTAATATCCTACCGTTTAGTTCCGATTCCTGAAAACAGTTTACTGTTGAAATGCGATTTGGGCGTAAAACAGGCGTTGCTACGCCCAAGAACCGGGAAGTCAAAATTTTGGCTTGCTTCTTTGAAATAATCTGTTATTATTGGAGCTAATTTGTCAGACCCGATTGTCGGAATTTGACGGTGGGGAGCGAAAAGATATCTTAAAAACCAATTAGGGAAGTCTGAATGATAAGGATCAAACGAGGACTGAACCTGCCGATCAGCGGCGAGCCGGCCCAGAGCGTTGGCGACGGCAAGCAACCCGAGTCGGTTGCGCTGCTCGGCGAAGACTACGTCGGCATGAAACCGACGATGGCCGTCAAGGTTGGCGACAACGTCAAGCTCGGCCAGCTTCTGTTTACCGACAAGAAGTGCCCGCGCGTGCGCTATACCGCGCCCGGCAGCGGCAAGATTACTGCTATCAATCGCGGGGAAAAGCGGGCTTTCCTTTCGATCGTCGTCCGTCTCGGCGGCAGCGAGCACGTGACCTTCAAGAGCGCCGCGAGCGGCAAGACTTCAGGACTGGATCGCAAGCAAGTGACCGATCTGCTGCTCGAGTCGGGCGAGTGGACGGTACTGCGCGCGCGGCCGTACGGCAAGGTCGCGGACCCGGATACGACGCCGCACTCGATATTCGTCACAGCGATGGACACCAACCCGCTGGCGCCTTCAGTCGAGAAAATCCTGGCCGGCCAGGAAGATGACTTCGCCAACGGTCTGGTGGCGCTGTCCAGGTTGACCGACGGCAAAGTATACCTGTGTAAATCTCCCGGAGCAGCCATTCCGGAGGCGAAACTGCCGAATCTGATCGTCGAGGAATTTGCCGGGCCGCACCCGGCCGGTTTGCCGGGCACGCACATTCATTTTCTCGATCCGGTCAGCCGCAACAAGACGGTCTGGCACATCGCCGCGCAGGATGTCGCGGCCATCGGCAGTCTTTTCAAGACGGGCAAAATCAAGACGGGCAGAATCGTTTCTCTGGCGGGCCCTTCCGTGCGCAATCCGCGGCTTATCCGCACGCGCGTGGGCGCCTCGCTCGCAGATGTCACTTCCGGCGAGCTGCAGGGGGAAGACAACCGCATCATCTCAGGCTCAGTGTTGTCGGGCCGCTCCGGAGCGGAGGCGCGAGCTTACCTCGGCCGCTTTCACCAGCAGATTTCAGTGATTCCCGAAGGCCGGCAACGGCAGTTTCTTGGCTGGCTCAGCCCGGGCACGAATCTGCACTCCGTGAAGAACGTCGTTCTTTCCCGACTTTTCCCGGGCAAAAAATTCGATTTGACCACCACCACGAACGGCGGCGTGCGCGCGATCGTGCCGAGTGGCAGCTATGAAAAAGTCATGCCGCTGGACATTCTACCGACGCAGCTTTTGCGTGCCATCGCGATGGATGATGTGGAAGACGCGGAACAGCTCGGCTGCCTTGAACTCGATGAGGAGGATCTGGCGCTGTGCACATACGTCTGCCCCTCGAAAATCGACCACGGTCCCATTCTGAGACGGAATCTAACCCAAATTGAGAAGGAAGGATAGTGAAATTCTTACGAAATTTTCTGGATAGCCAGGAAAAGCACTTCGAAAAGGGGGGCAAGCTGTCGCGTCTGTACCCTCTGTTCGAGGCCGTGGATAGCTTTCTCTACACTCAGGGAAAGGTTACGCGCGTCGGCTCACACGTCAGGGACGCGCTCGATTTAAAGCGCATGATGATGACGGTTGTTGTGGCGTTGCTTCCGGCCGTTTACATGGCGCTGTACAACACCGGCCTGCAGGCGAATCTGGCGCTGGCCAAGCTCGGCCTGAGCGCGGCCGCCGGCTGGCGCGGCAGCGTTCTGAGCGCCCTCGGAGTCGGTCTGAATCCGGAGAGCATTCTCGACAACGTTGTGCACGGCGCTCTCTACTTCCTGCCGGCGTATGTGATTACGATTGCGGTTGGCGGCTTCTGGGAAGTGGTGTTCGCCACGGTGCGCAAGCATGAAATCAACGAAGGCTTTTTGGTGACGAGCCTGCTGTTCCCGTTAATTCTGCCGCCGAGCATGCCTTTCTGGCAAATCGCTCTCGGCATCAGCTTCGGTGTGGTCATCGGTAAAGAGGTGTTTGGTGGCGTCGGCATGAACGTGCTCAACCCGGCCCTGACCGGACGCGCGTTTCTCTTCTTCGCCTATCCGGCGCAAATTTCCGGCGACGCCGTTTGGGTGGCGGTCGACGGCTTCAGCCGGGCGACTCCGCTGGCGCAGGCCGCTGACCCGACGATGGCCATCAGCGTTCCCTGGCATGACGCGTTTATGGGCTTGATTCCCGGCTCGATGGGCGAGACCTCGACGCTTGCCTGCCTGATCGGCGCGTTTATTCTCATCGTCAGCGGCATCGGCTCATGGCGCATCATGCTCAGTATTGTCGTCGGCATGGTCGGGCTTTCCACGCTTTTCAACGCGGTCGGCAGCAGCACAAATCAGATGTTTCAATTGACCCCGATGTGGCATTTTGTCCTCGGCGGTTTTGCCTTCGGCGCCGTGTTCATGGCCACCGACCCGGTTAGCGCCGCCATGACGCAGGGCGGCAAGTACTTTTACGGATTATTGATCGGCTGCATGGTCGTGCTGGTGAGGGTCGTCAACCCGGTCTTTCCAGAGGGCATGATGCTGGCGATCCTGTTTGGAAACGCCTTTTCACCCATCATTGACA
>CAZTNL010000553.1:0-2761 GCA_964614885.1 uncultured Calditrichaceae bacterium
GCCGAAGCGTTCTCCCCGTTTGATGATGTACCAGCTCAGGGGGCCGAGGGTCAGGATCGTCGGCTCGTCGCCGGCGTCGCTCTGGAGCTGCATGCGCCGGATGGCACGGCCGCCGGCTTCAACCTCCACGCCGTCCTCGACCTCCAGGAGAATCTTTGCCCCTGCCAGGGTCAATGTGCCGATTCGTTCCGGCCCTTTGCCGGCAGGAAACACGATGTCGTTGCCGCTGCCGGCGCCGAAGCGGTTCGGGCCAGGTTCCAGCCAGAAAAGCCCTGCCAGACTGAGCCAGCCGTCCGGTTTGCGCAATCGTTCGATGCGGTTGTTATGCCACTCGTTGACCGAAGCGATGTAGGCTGCGTCTTCCTTCGAATCGCCGCCCGGGCCGCTGCACGCGAATGTTGCCCAGATGACTGATGCCAGCACGAGGGTGAGGTTTCTTTGCGGGTGTTTCATTGCCCCTCCGGAATGAGTCTCTTGTTGTCGTGGTTTTCCGAATATAAGAACGTCAGGGAAATGAGTCAACGAATAGGATGAGGTTTTGCCCGGCCCGGCCGCGGCGCTTGGAACGGCGCAAATTTCTCGTGTGCGGCGGTTGCATTCATTCCAACTATTTGTTAGATTGCAAGCTCTGGGAATTTTTCGATGATCAAACACAATCTCGACCTGAAACAGGCTGCCCGCTGGAAGGCGGGGGCGCAGTGTACGAAGATCACCGCCATCGATGCCCACGCCGCCGGCGAACCTCTGCGCGTGATCACGGCGGGGTTTCCGGAGCTGCCGGGCGATACCATCCTCGCGCGGCGCCGGCAGGCGAAACAACAGTTCGACCACCTGCGGACGGCGCTCATGTGGGAGCCGCGCGGCCATGCCGATATGTACGGCTGCATCCTCACCCCGCCGGTATCCGAGGAGGCCGACTTCGGCGTCCTTTTTCTGCACAATGAGGGCTTCAGCACCATGTGCGGTCACGGCATCATCGGTGTGACCACCGTCGTTCTGGAGACCGGCATGCTGCCGGCGCAGGAGCCGGAAACCCGAATCGGAATCGACACGCCGGCCGGGCTCGTGACCGCATTTGCGCACATCGAGAAGGGGCGCGTGCGGAGCGTCCGCTTCCACAATGTCCCGTCCTTTGTCCTCGGACTCGACGAGCGCGTTTCCGTTCCCGGACTCGGGGAGGTCGAATATGACCTCGCGTTCGGCGGCGCCTTCTACGCGTTTGTGCAGTCGGAAAAAGTGGGCCTGCGCTGCACGCCGAACGATTATCGCGCGCTCATCGAAACCGGGATGCTGATCAAGCGCGCGGTCATGCAGAGTCGGGAGATCACCCATCCCTTCGAAGAGGACCTGAATTTTCTTTACGGCACGATTTTCACCGGCCCGCCGCAGTCGGCGGACGCGGACAGCCGCAATGTCTGCATTTTTGCCGAAGGCGACGTGGATCGCAGCCCCACCGGCACCGGCGTGAGCGCGCGCATGGCTATCCACCACGCCCGCGGCGATATCGGCGTGGGAGAACCGATGGTGATCGAAAGTATTATCGGCAGCCGCTTCACCGGCAGAGTCCATGCGACAACCAGCTTCGGGCCGCATGCGGCGGTGGTGCCGGAAGTCGAAGGCAGCGCCTTCATCACCGGGAGAAGCGAGTGGATCATCGACCCGGAGGATCCGCTGCGGCAGGGATTTATCTTGCGGTAGGCGGGAAAACGATTCGCGCGGCGAACAACGCAACCGACATGACGATTGTCGTTAACAAAGAAGCATGAACCGCGACGACGCAAAGGATAATGGAACATTTGAACGTAGCTGCTGAGCCGGTTCTCTTGGCGTCTTTGCGGTGATCTTGTTTGAACGGCCTGATTTTCCACACCCAAACCGGAGAAATGATGAAAAAATATCTGTTCTTCCTGCTGGCTCTGTTCGTTTTTCAGAGCGTGAACGCCCTTGCCGGCGAGCCTGAATCACCGACCCTGACGCTCGACCGAATTTTTTCCGGCCACGAGTTTCGCTCAGAGCGGTTTGGACCGGCGCGCTGGCTGAAAGACGGCACGCATTACACCACCCTGGAGAAGGCAGACGGCGAGCAGGGTGGCCGCGATATAATCCAATACGGTGCCGAAACGGGGCAAAGAAAAGTGCTCGTTCCGGCGGCAAAGCTGGTTCCGGCCGGGGCGGACAAGCCGATGAGCATCCAGGATTACCGCTGGTCGCCCGACATGAAGCACGTGCTCATTTTCACCAACACCAAACGCGTCTGGCGGCGCAATACCCGCGGCGATTATTATTTGCTCGACCTGAAAAGCTGGGAGCTGCACAAGCTCGGCGGCGATGCCCAGCCCTCGACCCTGATGTTCGCGACTTTTTCTCCGGACGGCAGGGAAATAGCTTACGTCATCAAAAACAATCTCTACGTCGAGGATGTCAAAAGTCACGCGATCCGGCAACTGACCCGCGACGGTTCGAAAACGATCATCAACGGCACCTTCGACTGGGCGTATGAAGAGGAATTCTCTCTCCGCCACGGGTTTCGCTGGAGCCCGGACAGCCGGAAGATCGCCTACTGGCAGCTCGATGCCGAGGGTGTCGGCGTGTTTGACCTGATCAACGACACTGACTCGACCTACTCGCGGATCATCCCGGTGCAGTATCCCAAGGCCGGGACCACGAACTCGGCCTGCCGCGTGGGCGTCATCGATGCTGCCGGCGGCGAGACCATCTGGCTGAAGACCGAAGGGGATCCGCGCAACACCTACATAGCCAC
>CAZTNL010000554.1:0-2753 GCA_964614885.1 uncultured Calditrichaceae bacterium
AACTCGGTCGGAGCCAGCTGCTTCCGGACTTCAGCGGAATTCGTGAAAGCGCTGCTGCCGCCAAGGGTAGCGAACACCTTCAAAAACCGCTGCGGCAAAGTGTTCATCCTTGCCGGTTCGGTGGGCATGACCGGCGCGGCGGCCCTCACCGCCGAGACCACATTGCGCGCAGGCGCGGGTCTGACGATTCTCGGTATTCCCGAGAGTCTCAACCCGATTCTTGAACAAAAGCTCACCGAAGTCATGACCCTGCCCCTGCCGGAGACGACGGAACAAACTTTCAGTGCTGCGGCACAGGAAAAAATCGCCAAGCGGCTCGCGTGGGCAGACGTCGTCGCCCTGGGACCCGGAATGAGCACGAACAAGGAATGCGCCGACCTGGTATGCTGGCTTCTCGATAAATTCGACAAAACCGTCGTCCTCGATGCGGATGCGCTCAATTGCCTGGCTGCATCACCGGGCCGGATTGAAAAAGCAAAGGGGCGGCTCCTATTAACGCCACATGCCGGCGAGCTCGCGCGGCTCACCGGCCAGACGGCCGTCTCCATCGCCGACGCTCCAATCGTTGCTGCGGAGGAGGCATCGCGCCAGTTCAAGGCAACCGTCGTTCTCAAGGGCGGACCAACAGTGATCGCCCGGGCCGACAACCGGGTCTACATAAATTCAACCGGGAATGCCGGAATGGCTACGGCTGGAATGGGGGATGTTCTCACCGGTGTCGTCGCCGGGTTCGCCGCTCAGGGCCTGTCGCCGGAGGATGCGGCGACCGCCGGCGTTTATGTGCACGGGCTCGCCGGCGATCTCGCAAAGCGAACAGTCGGCGAAGCGGGCCTGCTTGCGGGAGACGTTCTGTTGCGTATCCCGGAAGCCATTCAGCAACTCCAAACCGGGTCCGCGAGCACTTGAGGCAGCTCAGATACTACTGGCCGGCCATCCTCGTGGCGGCCATTCTGTTTGGTCTCTCGTCCCTGCCATCGTCCGCAGTGCCCAGCCTTGGCATCAAGTACGAGGACCTGGTCATGCATTTCGGCGCATACTCGGTGTTCGGTTTCACCCTGGGGCTGGGCATTCTGCATGAAGGGGTTGCGCCAACGCGGAAGCGCATCTTCCTGGCGCTGCTTATCGGTTTGCTTTACGGCATTTCGGACGAGTTTCACCAAAGTTTTGTCCCCGGCCGGCAATCGACGGTTTCTGATGTCATCGCCGACACTCTGGGATGCGCCTTTGGCGTGTACGTCTATCTGAACAGAGTCGGGTGGCTAAAGAGGTTGTCGCGACAGGGGCGCACCGCTTAGATCGAGTTCCAGACGCGCATGAAATTGAGTCCCAGGATCTTGCGGATGCGCGTATCGTTGTAGCCGATCTGCCGCAGGCGGCGGGCGATAACAGGTAGGTCCCGGGCGCCATTCATATCCGCGGGGATACGCGGAATCCAGCCATCAAAATCGCTGCCGATGGCCGCGAAATCCTCCCCCACCTTCTGCACAATGTAATCGATGTGCTCCACGACTATCGCCGAATCGGGATTTACTTTGTCGGCGGAAAGAAAATTGGTCGCCATCACAACGCCGACCAAACCGCCGGTGGCAGCGATGGCTTCCAGCGCCTCATCGCTGATGTTGCGAGGATGCTCGCGGATCCCCCCGAGTCCGGCATGGGAAACGATCACGGGCTTGCGGCTGACCCGGCAGGCATCGAGCACGCCACGATTGTTGACGTGGGCAACGTCGACAAGAATTCCCAACTCATTCATCTCGTGAACCAGAGCTTTTCCAAAGTCGCTCAAACCACTTTGGGAATCGCAGCCAAGGCCCATCGCCGGAGTTGCGGCATCGTTCCTGGAAAAATGTGCAAGGGTCAAATAGCCGACGCCGTACTCCTCCCGCAGCAGTCGCAGTCGTTGCAACCGTTGGGTCTCGTTCGATTTGCCGCCGCTGCCGAGACAGTGCGCTCCTTCCACAGCAGGAAACCCGGCAAGCACGCCCCGGACCTGCGCCTTCAGCAAATCGGCAGGTGTTCTCGCGAGAACAAATCCGGTGTCCCCGCCTGCGAGGTTGCGGAAGTATGTCAATTGCCGAAGGATATTCCGCCAGCCGGCCTCTGACTGCCTCGGCCAGTGGTGAATGCCGAATGCAGCGAACGAGTAGCCTCCGGCACGCATGCGAGGCAAGTCTATGTGGTTAAAAAACGGTCGGTGAAACAACCGGCGGCCGTCAAGCGCACGCAACGCACTATAGAGCCAATGTCGCTTTTTCGCGCGCCACGAAAGCCCATGTTCAAAACGAATGTCATAGCCGAAAAGAATGCGCTGGATGATCGGGTCGACATGCAGGTCGACCGTCACAGGCGGCGCTCCCACGGGGTCAGTCGGGGATTCAGGCAAAAGCTCCTCAGTCGCGCTGGTTAACCAGTCCGAAAAACTGCAGCCGCCGAATGACCAGCATGTTGTAGAATCCGGCGATGAGGGACCCGCCGACAAAGCCGTAGAGAAAGGTCAGCCAAAGGTTTGGTTTCACCAAATCAAAAAACGGCTGCCACGCGTCGATGGGCGCATGATAGAAATGAAAAACCGCAAAAAACACCATCAGGCTCAAACCCAGTGCCAGGCCGAAAGCCAGCGCCAGGAAGCCCTGCGAACGACGAACAATTGCCGGATTTCGTGTGGGATCATCAGGCCCGCCGCCGCCGCTGCTGGAAGACCCTTCATCAGGAGATACATACGCCATGACAGCCTCCTTCCGTTAACTTATTTA